>NZ_VOZT01000030.1:0-44028 GCF_013419625.1 Acinetobacter sp. YH12070
TTGTTATAGACCACATTTAAGTTTAAATATGAACACCCCGAATCAGACGTATGAGCAAACTAAAACCGAGCTAATTGCTTAACTCGGTTTGAAGTGGAATACTGTCAATCTATTTCAGGACAAGACATGCTTATGTATAAAAGACCTCAAAATTATGAGGTAATTAAATAATTAAATGGACGAATTTCTAATCGAACGCGATGCTGATCGGCATGTTGATTAATATAATGACTGACAGAGACTACTTCCCCCTCAAGCTCTGCGTCTGCACCATACATGATTTTGACTGCCTCACCTTTGCGGGGAATCATTTCGAGCTCTACAGTAATGCTACCTTGACCCATACCAACTATTTCAGCCAACATTTTATTTTCCTTTTGTTCTTTTCTATCCATACATTAGGCATGTCGCAAAGCGCGGTATAAAGATTATTTCTGTAACTTAACTGCACTTTTTATTGATAAAACATCAAAACTTAAACATCAAAAACATAAGAGTCCAATTGTTCTAAAAATGCATCAACTGCATTTGCAGACTTTAAACGAATCCATTGAATATGTTGATATTCAGGTGCATTCATCATCTGTAGATATTTTTCACGATTCTTTTTATGGGTCTTAATCATCCACCAGACAATGGAATCTCGACCAAACATCCGCCATAAACTTTCCTGATTATTTGAATCTGGCCAAAGATCTTGTTTGGACTTAGCCCGAGAAAATGCGCGCTTTACAGAGCGGTATAAATTGACTGGAAACGGAAGGTCTAACCATATCACCGTATCTATTTCCGACCATTTCACCGGAATCGCCCGAGTATAGTTGCCATCAATAACATAACCATTTTTTGCTTTGGCAATTTCAGCTTCGATACGTGCAAAAAAGATTTCGTCAGGACACTCCTGCCAATCATCCAGCCAAAATAGGTTATCCAGTTCAATATAATGTAACCTTAATTTTTCCGCCAAAGCTCTGGAAAAGGTTGATTTTCCAGTGGCTGATGTACCGACTACGTTTATTCTTTTCATTGTCATGATGATCTACTTGAGTCTGGTGAATCTACTCCAAGATAACAGCATTGGATCTGTAGGTTAACTTTTATTCTTTACGATAATCCAAAAGATCTGCATCGATATTGATAAAATCAGGCTTTGGGGTTTGTTCAAATTGAACGGCTAATATATCTGACTGATTAGAAATGCAGGCTTTCGCGACTCGATGCATCCCATCCATCACTCGACCACTGGCACATAAAATAATGGGATAACTTAAGTCTGCATCATTTACCAATTGCAGATGTTCAATAATTTGCTGTGTGGTCGGTACAGATTTTGGAAACCAATATGCTTCATTTAACTCTTGAATGTCATTTACAGGGATTTGCTGAATCTTAAAATTTTGACTGAGTTTTACTAAACGATGTACATCCCAAATATACGTATCATCACCTACTTGGCGGAAGTGATACTGTTTGCGCACCAGGCCGTTACCTTTTGAATCAAATTCAAGCTAAGATAACTTACAATTGAAAAATAAAAAAATGATTCATTATGCTAGATCATTACGAGCAATTTATTCTTGGTTTGCAATATAACGCTCAACGCTTTTTTAACCAGAAAATTTACTATGACGAGATTTTGCACCCATGGTGCGGCCAAGCTTGCGACATTTTCTTGATTCGCGATTTTAAAACCAATGCATTACTACATGACTCAGTTGATCATTTGATCATGTATATGGCTGAAAAGCGGATTAGAACATGCTCACTTTATCCATTTGATCTTCTTTTTGAGCATGCAAAACTTAATCAACATCCTCATTTTGACTTTGTAAAAACCAACTACCCTCTTGCTGTTTTCCACAACAATTTAAATCAAGCCTTTGCACTGGTTCAAATCCAATCTGAAACGAAAATTTTAGATATCAGCCCTATTGGTGATCCTCGGGAGTTTTGGGGTGCAAGTTCCACACAATTTCATGACGCATTCGGACTGTTTACATTGATTGAGCTCAATCAACAACAGCGGAACGAATGCTTTTGCTTTGATAAAAAATCGAGTTGGAGCAGTTTAGTAAATAGCATTCAACTGGATTTATTTGAACATCCGTTTTCTACCCACACTCAGCCTCAATTTAAACTGATCCATAATTTGTATTATTATGACCTTCAGGATGATTCACTCCCTCTTCTTTTGGAGAATCATCAAGCTTCACCTCAAGTTGGATTAAGTCTGCTTAAAATGCTCAATTCAATCGAAGCTGCTATCAAAAATTTAAAACATGTAAAAAACGAAAGTTCACCGATCCATTTATTTACAACCGAAGAATATGCACAACTATTGGATTATGAGTACAAACTGTCAGAACACCATGTAGATGTCACGTGCTATACAGCCAATCATTTCAAGCACGAAAATTTAGTCAATGATGAAGAGAAAGCTTTACTCAAACAACTACAGAAAAAATACCCCAAAGTTAATTATTTCAAGGCAACATCTGATCAAGCTCTTTCCGCCACCAACACTTCAACAGATAAAGAGCCTGAAAAACCATGGGTTGCATTTTTTTCTTTAGTTTTAATTTTTGCCATGCTATTCGCTTTACTTTATGGCTTTTATTTACTTTTTAAACAATTTGAGTTTATAAAATTTGCCGCAATCACAATTGGCATCATTGTGTTTTTAGCCATATGGTCGAAAAAATAAGATGTCTAATCAAATTCGTCCATAAAAAAAAGACCGCTAAAAGCGGTCTTTTTTTAAGTCATAAAGACTTATGCAGCTAATGCATCTTTAGCTTTAGAAGCTAAAGCAGCAAACGCAACTGCGTCATGCATAGCGATGTCAGCAAGTACGCGACGGTCGATAATCACTTGAGCTTTTTTCAAGCCAGCGATCATACGGCTGTACGACAAACCATTTTGACGAGCACCAGCATTGATACGCGCAATCCATAGAGCACGGAATTGACGTTTCTTTTGACGACGGTCACGGTAAGCATATTGACCTGCTTTGATTACTGCTTGGAACGCTACGCGATATACGCGTGAACGAGCGCCGTAGTAACCTTTAGCACGAGCAAGAATTTTTTTATGACGGCGATGAGCCTGTACACCACGTTTAACACGAGCCATTTATAATCTCCTTAGATGTATGGGCACATACGGCGAACTGAAGCAACGTCACTTACGTGAACCATTACACAGCCGCGTAATTGACGGATACGCTTAGCAGATTTTTTGGTCAAAATGTGTCGTTTGAACGCTTGGTGACGTTTAAAACCGTTTGCAGTTGGCTTGAAGCGTTTAGCTGCACCACGGCGAGTTTTCATCTTAGGCATAAGAACCTCTTTTGAACACCTGTTCGGCACGTCTGCACCATTGCAAAGACGCCCTGCAGGTAAGGGAGCGAGTATTCTAAAGCATCTCTGCTCAAAACAAAAGCGAATCTTTCTACCGAATATCGATCTTAATTAATTTTCTGATATAGATTTTCCGATGATTTTATAAGCGATGCCCAATAAGGCTTATATAATGTCGGCACGCCAACTATTACTGTCCATTATGAAACCTGCACAGGATGCTTTTGCAGCCCTACGTTATCGGGATTTCTCGATTGTTACGCTCAATCAATTTTGTCTGACCTTAGCCATTTTGATTCAAGAAATTATTGTTGCTTACTCACTGTATCAAATCACTAAAGACCCGCTAACACTGGGCTTAATTGGTTTAGCCGAAGCAATTCCTTTTATTGCTCTCTCTTTGTGGGGAGGATACTTTGCAGATCGTTTCAATAAACAGACCATTATGAAAATTTGTCTGTTTTTTTCTATACCGATGCCACTGATTCTTTGGGGGTTATTTCACAAATACGGTCTCGGCCAAATTGATGTCACCCAACTGTCTTGGGGGATTTATGCGGTCATTTTTGGGCTTGGAACGATCCGTGGTTTCTATAATCCCTCGGCAACGTCGCTTAAACCTTTTTTAATCCCGCGGGAGCTCTATGCCAATGGTGCAACATGGACAACGATTGGTTGGCAAAGTGGGGTGATTATTGGGCCAATGCTTGGCGGTTTTATGTTGGCATTTTTAGGCCGTGAAACCAGTTTGCTCAGTGTTGCAGCACTACTAACGGTCTGCTTCGTTCTCATTAATCTGCTCAGTAAACGCAGCTTCCCTAAAATTGAATCTGACAATTTAAAAGATAGTTTAAGTGAAGGTTTTCGTTTTATCTGGAAAACCAAAATTGTCCTTTGGGCGATTTCACTCGATTTAGTTTCTGTGCTTTTTGGTGGCGTGATTGCCCTCTTACCGATTTTTGCCGAAGATATTTTAAAAGTGGGGCCTGAAGGTTTAGGCTACTTACGGGCAGCACCGTCTATTGGCGCCCTGATCACCATGATTGCATTGACCAAATTCCCTCCAACTCATCATGCATGGCGTAATATGTTATTGGCTGTAGCGGGTTTTGGTGTATTTACCATTTTATTCGCATTTTCAAGCAATCTTTGGTTATCACTCTTTGCACTGGCAATGACTGGGGCATGTGACAGCGTGTCTGTGGTGGTTCGTCAGACCATTTTGCAACTTTATCCACCTGAAAATATGCGGGGTCGTGTTGCTGCGGTGAATGGCATGTTTGTTTCTAGCAGTAATGAACTTGGAGCTTTTGAATCGGGACTTGCAGCAAAATACATGGGCACGATCATGGCGACACTTTTTGGTGGTTGTATGACCATGGCTGTTGTTGCAATCAGCTGGGCAAAAACACATGATTTATTTAAAGTAGATATCACCCAAAGTAATGAAAATTTAAAAAAATAAATTTACCGATCATATTAAGGGCAAATATTCATTTTGCCCTTTTTTTATGGATGATTTACACTCTATTTTTCTCCTTTATTTTAATAATTTAAGATTTATTTTATGAAAATTAAAACATTGATTTTACTGAGCAGTATTTTATGTGGCTATTCCTATGCTGATACTAACCTAAACACCATGCCCAAAGAAGTTAAATTAAAATCTAGTGATGTTAGTTGGCTTAGAACACCAAGAATTGACTTTAATGCAAATGATCTAAAAGGTAAGTCTCGTGAATTTCTTGTACGTTTATATGTAAATGAGACTGGTAAAGTGACTCAAGTCGAAACTCTCAAAAGTACAGGCTTAGATGCTTTGGATCGAAAAATCAGCGTATCCTTAAGATATGCAAGATTTAAGCCTTATATAGAGCATGGTCAAGCCACTTCATTTGTTGCTGACCTACCTATTAAACTAGAAACTATTGAAGAAAATACTGATTCCCCAAGTCGTATTTCACCTCAATGCAAAATAGAACTTCATTCAAATGTTTATGAAGCTCAAGACAAAGGCGCAAAAACCGCATTTAAATATCAACGAACTTTGCAATCTATCTATTTAGATCGAAGTCTGTTCACTAAAACTAGTCCGTCTATCTCCATAACATTCACAATGAAAAAAAATACAGTAACCACTCCAGACATTACACTGATAGAAAGTTCTGGTAATCAATATATCGATGAACAAATCAAACAAATCATTTCCCATACAGCAGTTCAATCTAAAAAATCATGGTTTCCATTTTTTAAAATGACAGCTACAGATCAAATTCGTCTCGATAGCAGTGATTGTGAAAATAATTAAATCATTAAAATTAGCCTATAAAATGTAGCTTGATAAAAATATATCTACCTGCATTTGCTAGAGTGACCATGAATAAAAGTCGCCATTTTTTTCATTTACTATGCCTGCTATAAACCTCATGGGATCGCGAATCATGAGCATCCAGCTCATCGGCAAAGACCAATCTTCCTATGTGGTGGCTGTATGACAATGGCTGTAGTAGCAATCAGTTGGGCGAAAACACGTGATTTATTTGGCGTGGACATTACTCACCAGTCGAAAAAATAAGAGAATATTTTTCATTTACACCTTGCCAGTATTTTCAATACAGGAAATACTGCGCAGCAATATCGACTCAATATCACTCTACGACGTGATGCAAGAATAGACTTATGAAACAATATCTGTGCTTAACCCTTTTGGCCTGCGCTCCATTTTCTACAGCGTTTAGTGCTTCAACCAAAACCCATCAACTTCCGGCACAGAATATTGAAGTTGCTCCTGCGCATTTAACCACGCGTTTAAATTGGTCGGTTTTCCCAAAACCATTATATGCCAATGAAGACCTCAAGCAACGTGATCGCGCAGCCATTATTCGTGTCACAGCGAATGCAAAAGGTACAATTACCGATGCAAGTGTTGAAGAAAGTACAGGTGTCGATCAACTCGACCGAATCTTAATTTCTGCTGTCAAAAAAGCTAAAGTCAAACCACATTTAGAAAATGGTGAAGCCAAAGCCATTATTGGCTATCAAGCGTTTAATTTGAGAGTTAAAGGCAATACGCCTGAATGTGATTTCAACTTTGATTCAAAAGTTTGGAATGCACAAAGTGCAGATAAGAAAACGCCATTCCAATATGTATCTCAACCAAAATTAGATCTCACTAGTCATGAGTTGAAACAGCATGATCGTAAAGTCAAATTTAACTTTAAAGTGGATAAACACGGACAAGTGAAAAGGGTCAAGATCAAGCAAGGCTCTGGCATTTATGCACTCGATCAGAAAGTCGTTGAAGCATTGAGAAATAGTCAAATCTCGGTTAAACGTACTGCGAGCACCCTATGGGTCTACAAAAAGTCGAACTTTAAAGATGAAATTCAGTTTAAAGTGAACGGCTGTAAATAAATAATAGATGCAACATTTCAAACAGGGATTGAATCTTTCAATGCCCTGTTTTTTTATCTCAGAAGAAACCTAAAAATATAAGATAAATACAGAGATAACGCCCGGTTTTCGCTACGGTCACCATGAACACAAATCGCCAGAAGTTTTCTTTCATTAAACCCGCGATTAAAGTAATTGGGTCTCCAATCATCGGCAGCCAACTCAGTAGCAAAGACCAATAACCATATTTGTGATAAATACCCTGTGCCTGCTGCATTTTCAGCTCTGACACGGGAAACCATGTTTTATTTTTATAATGTTCTACTTTTAAACCGAGCCACCAATTCACACAAGAACCGAGAATATTACCAATACTGGCCACCACAATCAGCAGCCATGGATTATGTTGACCATAGCTCAACAAGCCGAGCAATACGGCTTCGGACTGTAAAGGAAGTAAGGTCGCAGCCCCAAATGCCGCGAAGAATAAAACTAAAAATGACCACATCGAAACGAATGCTTAGAGACCTAATTTTTTCTTCGACTTCAAATATTCAAAATTTGACCAAAGCACTGCGGCAATAATCACAACGATTCTCGACCATTTATATTGTGAAGAAATCGGTTCAATCGCAGCCCGCATCAAGTTTTGATCCTTGGTATGTAAATCTGCAAGAATATTTTGCACATGCACAATTTCCGCGACAAATAGCACTAAACAGCCTGCAATACCAAAAATAATACTCCAATAGATTCTTGGGTTATTTTCAACAATACGGGTAAAATTTAAGAAAAAGTCTTTCATCGCAAAATCGTCCAACTAAGCCGTCAACAACGTGTTCTTTTCGACAGCGCCGCATTCTAACACAGCGTTAGAATTTTCTTCCGTCCTATCTAAAATCTTAAGGTGAGTCTTTCCGCACTTTACATTTATACATGAGACTTCTAATCTGCCACGCAAATATTGAATAATTTTAACTCACTTTATGAAAAAAATTCTTTGCTTAAGTTTTATCGTGTTATTACAAATTTTGTCCACTTTATATGCACAAAGTCCTTCTGAAGTTGCCAAACAACACGTGATTACACAAGATCAAATTATTTGGAAAAAGCGACCTATTTTTAACTTCAACAATGACGATCTGGGCAATCAAAATCGTGACCTTAGTTTTAAATTGTATGTTTTAGCCACTGGCGAAGTTCAAAAAGCTGAATTAATCAAAAGCTCTGGACTAACACACATTGATAAGCGGATTGAACAGTCACTTTTACGTACCAAGCTCAAACCTTATACCGAAAATGGCGTAGCCTACCCCTTTATTGCGGTACAACACTTTTCACTCAAGACCCTGAAAGAAAACCAAAGACCTTGGTGGAAAAAGCTTCTATTCATTTCATAAAAAAAAGAGCATGTTTCCATGCTCTTTTTTTTAAACCTGTATTGTTAAGGCTTTTTGTACCGCTGGACGGGCCGTCAGTCGATCGATATAGTCTTTCACGTATGGATAATCTTCCAACTGAATTTGCTGCCATTCATGACGCAGCGCCCAAGGCAGAATAGCCATATCTGCAATCGAATACTCTCCAGCCACAAATTTTTGACCAATCAACTGATGGTTCAAAACTTTATATAAGCGTTTAGATTCATTTACATAACGTTCAGTTGCATAAGGAATACGTTCAGGTGCAAAACGACTAAAATGATGATTTTGTCCTAACATGGGCCCAAAACCGCCCATTTGCCACATCAACCATTGTTCAACTTCAACGCGCTCAAACTCATCTTCTGGATAAAACAAACCTGTTTTACGTCCAAGATATTGCAGAATCGCACCAGACTCAAAAACTGAAATTGACTCTCCTCGTGGGCCATTCTGATCCACGATTGCAGGGATTTTATTGTTCGGAGAAATTCTCAAAAAGTCTGGCTGAAATTGATCATTTTCCAAGATATTAATCGGAAAAATTTGGTATTCCAAACCCATTTCTTCTAAAGCGATGGTAATTTTATGTCCATTGGGTGTACCCCAATAGTAGAGATCAATCATCTATATTCCTTTTTAATTTTCAGTAAGGCAATCTCATTTTGCTTTATGTATAACATGTTTAATCCAGTGAAAGCTTGTCAGTTTTTCTGAAAAGTAACGTTAAAATGTGAATTATCACTTTGCTTTTAAAATCACTTAAGATACAAAAATTCAAAAAATATAATTTTTTTTATAAAAATCCCTTGAAAAAAATCAGCACAGACCGATATTGATACATGTACAAGGATCAAACGATCTTGTTAGTGAACAGTGGATGCCAAGCATCACTGAACATTTCTTATTGTTACAACTTTGCTTATTAAAGAGAGTTCTAATTATGAGTAGTTTAAATCTTAACCCACTTTTCCGTCGTAGCATTGGTTTTGATCGTTTCAACGATTTATTTGATTATGCCATGCAAAGCGACACACCAAATTACCCGCCATACAATATTGAAAAAACGGCTGAAAATAGCTATCGCATTGTGGTGGCAACCGCAGGTTTTACAGAAGATGAACTTTCGCTAAACTTAGAAAATCAAGTGCTAAGCATTTCAGGTAAACCAACTGAAGCGCAAGATACAACTGTGGAATTCCTGCATAAAGGCATTGCTCGTCGTACATTTAAACTGTCTTTACGCTTAGATGAACATATAGAAGTGCAACAAGCCCTATATGAAAATGGTTTATTGACAGTGGACTTACAGCGTATTATTCCTGAAGAAAAACTACCACGCCAAATTCCAATTGGCAAAAAGGCATTGATAGAAAGTCCTGTCCAAGAAAATATCACTGAGTAAACCCTCATAAAAAAAAAGACCCTTCGGGGTCTTTTTTATATTAAGAAAATTAGTTAGATTCAAAACATGACAAACAAGAATAAAAAATCATGCCATCTCAAGAATATAGTGTCTTGATTCCAATTTATATGTTTCGTTTTTTATCTATTCTCAACTTAATCTTACCCATAGGTGTTTTTAATGAATCCTTGGTGGGTCTGGCTTACAAGCTGTTCATCTACTCTTTTTAAATTTTGGCGTATCTTGCAAAAAATAATCCTACTCTGTATTACTATCTATTTATATGAAATGTACTTTGTTCTGATTGCTTTTATGACATGGAATATACGACCTAATATTACCAAGATGAAAATCTATTGGAGGGTACTGAAAATTCCTATTTCACAGCCTGTTTTATGTAAATAGATCTCACATAGTTAGCTCAATAAAAAGCTTTGCTCACTTTATACCTACATTAAAACTAAATTAAAGCATTTCAAAACGTCTGAATCGAAACAACGATTGAATATCAATTAAAATATAATCAAATTTGTCTTTCTTAAAGAAACTTACTTAATACCCTCAGACATAAGTTCGCATTCATGAATTTTGCTCTATTTTCCAATCAATACGCAGCAAAAATTATTGGTGCCCTTGAACATCATTGAGATTAAAAAACCAAAATATAGGCAAAAAAAAGCACTGCAAATGCAGTGCTTTTTTAATGGATACTTACTTTTTCTTTTTAGGACCAAGCAGCATACCCATTTGACGGCCTTCCATTTTTGGTGTTTGTTCAACAACACCATAGTCAACCACGTCAGCTTCAATTTTTTGCAATTGAGCCAAACCTAACTGTTGGTGTGCCATTTCACGACCACGGAAACGAAGCGTGATTTTTACCTTATTGCCTTCTTCAAGGAACTTGATAATGGCACGTAGTTTAACGTTGTAGTCACCAACATCAGTACCAGGGCGTAGCTTGATTTCTTTCACCTGTACTTGATGTTGTTTTTTCTTCGCTTCTTTTTGCTTTTGTTTTAGATCAAACAAATGCTTGTTAAAATCCATGATTTTGCAGACTGGTGGCTCAGCATTAGCAACAATCTCAACAAGGTCAAGATCTACTGCTTCTGCAGCACGCAAAGCGTCAGCAAGAGATACAATCCCTTTTTGCTCGCCATTTTCGTCTACTAGACGGACTTCTTTTGCACGAATTTCATCATTCAAGGCAGGACGGTTTGATTTTCCGCCCTGTTGATTACGGTCAGGCTGTTTAATCGCTTTTACTCCACAATGTACCGGCCGCGTTCGGCTACGGCTGCTTTTACTAGGTCAACGAATGCATCAATTGACATAGTACCCAAATTTTTTCCAGAGCGAGTACGGACGTTTACAGTACCTTCCTCAACTTCACGGTCTCCAAGAACCAATAAGTAAGGAATACGCTCTAAAGTACGTTCACGAATCTTAAAGCCGATTTTCTCATTTCTCAAGTCTGAAATCGCGCGGATACCGCTTTCTTTAAGTTTAGCGACGACTGACTCACATGCTTCAGCTTGTGAATCGGTAATGTTCATCACACATGCTTGAATTGGAGACAACCAAGGTGGCATGAAACCAGCATAGTGTTCAATAAGTATACCAATAAAACGCTCGAAACTGCCAAGAATTGCACGGTGCAACATTACAGGCTGATCACGGTCGTTATCTTCAGTCACATAAGACGCATCTAAACGTTCTGGTAAGTTAAAGTCACATTGAATTGTACCGCACTGCCATACACGACCTAAGCAGTCTTTCAATGAGAATTCAATTTTCGGACCGTAGAATGCACCTTCACCCGGTTGAAGTTCCCACTCTAGGCCTGCAGCATCTAAAGCATCTGCTAAAGATTTTTCTGCCATGTCCCAAAGTTTGTCATCACCTACACGTTTTTCTGGACGCGTCGACAATTTCATTTGAACTTCTTCAAAACCAAAGTCTTTATAAACATCTAAAGTCAATTTAATGAAGTCTGCAACTTCAGTACCGATTTGTTCTTTCGTACAGAAGATATGCGCATCATCTTGTGTAAAGCCACGTACACGCATAATACCGTGTAATGAACCCGATGGTTCGTTACGGTGACATGAACCAAACTCAGCCAAACGAATTGGAAGATCACGGTAAGATTTCAAACCTTGGTTGAAGACTTGCACGTGACATGGGCAGTTCATTGGTTTTACTGCATAGTTACGGTTCTCTGAGTGAGTCGTAAACATGTTTTCAGCATAGTTTGCTGCGTGACCTGATTTTTCCCAAAGCGTGAAATCAACCACTTGCGGTGTACGGATTTCTTGGTAACCGTTGGCTTGTTGAACTTTACGCATGTATTGTTCAAGCACTTGGTAAATAGTCCAACCGTTTGGATGCCAGAACACCATACCCGGCGCTTCTTCTTGCATATGGAACAAGTCTAACGCTTTACCAATTTTACGATGATCGCGTTTTTCAGCTTCTTCAATACGTTTGATGTAGGCAGCTAACTGTTTTTTGTCCGCCCAAGCTGTACCGTAAATACGTTGTAGCTGTTCGTTTTTCGCATCACCGCGCCAGTAAGCACCAGAGATTTTAGTCAACTTGAACGATTTTAAGAATTTGGTATTTGGAACGTGCGGACCACGGCACATATCCAAGTAATCTTGATGGTAGTACAAGCCCATTTCAGTTTCTTCAGGCATGTCTTCGATCAGACGCAGTTTGTATTCTTCGCCACGTGCAGTGAACTCTTTAATCACTTCATCACGTGGAGTCATTTTTTTGATGACATCGTAGTCTTGGTCGATGAGCTTTTTCATGCGCTCTTCGATTGCTGCCATGTCGTCTAAAGTAAACGGACGTGGCATCCAGATGTCATAGTAGAAACCTTCTTCAATGACAGGACCAATGACCATCTTTGCTTCTGGGAACAATTGCTTAACGGCATGACCCACCAAGTGCGCACAAGAGTGACGAATGATGTGAATACCATCTTCATCTTTAGGCGTGATAATTTGTAGGCTTGCATCTTCTGTAATTAAATCACACGCATCAACTAAACGATCGTTTACACGACCCGCAACTGTATTTTTTGCTAGACCAGGACCGATGCTTTGAGCAACTTCCATCACAGACACGGCATGATCAAATTCTTTTTGATCGCCATTTGGCAAAGTGATAATTGGCATATAAAAATCCTTAAGGAGTGATGCCCCGTACAATGGAGCATGTCACCGCGAGATTATGATCGAGGGAGACCCCCCAAAAGATAAAAACGGTGGATAAATAAAATTCGACCTAAATTTTACACGCCCTGCCAACTTTAATAAACCTCTAATCCCATGGAAGTTGATTTTTCTACCGCCTTTTACAAGACTCCTGATAATTCAAGCAGATTTCAACTGAAATGCGCTTTATGCTGTCAACATAATAATCACGTTCTCATTCATAACTGATGTTACGCACGTAAAAAAAAATTGCGAAACAATTGAACCAAAGAACGTAAGGACGCTTTTTTATTCTCTGAATGTCTCTAAGGCGATCAATTGATCTGATTGATACAACCAAAGCTGTGCAAATTGAGGGATGATCATTTCACTTTGCGCAGGGCGTAAAAAAATATAATCATCTATGTCTATGCTACTTGTCTGCGGAATTTGCACAAGTTCCTGATTACTACTTCGACCATATAATGCATGGGGCTGACTGCCTTGAGGATAAACATAGTCCCCTCGCCAATAGCCTCCATAAATAAACACAGCCTGAGATTTTGCCCAACGACTGAGCCATTCTAACTGTGGTAATTCAGTCCGCGGCAACACTTTTAACACTGGTGTGGCGAGCCACAAGGCACTTTGGAAAGCTTGTAAATTTTTCAGTTCAAAATCTGCGGGTTTTAATAACATCGAGCCAAACGAGACTTCGTTACAGACGCTCTGCTGATAATGAAAACTAAAACTAGGACTACCACCACCATTCCAACAGGTGTGTTCATCACATAAAGTTGGATAGCGCTGTTGTACATAAGCTTTGAATTGTTGATAACTTTTTTGGGATTGTTGATAAGTCTGTTCAGCAGATTGAATCAGTCGTGGAATCTTCGCCACATGTGCGTCATAGCCCATCAATCCTGAAAATTTTAAATGTTGAGGATGTTGAACGATTACATCCAAAATAGCCTTTAGCTCATCGATCGTTTTCAGACCACCGCGGTGTAAACCCACATCGATTTCAATATTGATGCGTAGACACAGTTGATGCTGCTCAGCAAATTTGAGGTATTGGGCTAAACGCTGTTCACTATCAATCAGCCATTGCACTTGCGATTGCGTGGCCTGCAAAACTGCCTTGTCTGCATGCTTCAAGGCCTGAATTGGCATCGGTTTTCCAAACAACACATCGGCTTGTGGCATCGACTCGAAAAGTGTTTTCAGATGTGCAAAATGAAATAGCATGAAACGCTGTGTCTTGAGCTGTGTAGCACAGTGTTGAAGCAATGCCATGCACGCCAAGGATTTCACTACCAAGCGCGGATGCAGACTATGTGGTATTTGCTGCTGAGTGATCACCAAGTTGTGATTTAATGCATCAACATCCACGATTAACTGCGGCATCCCCGTCCCGTTTTGCTTTAGCAGCGTATTCAACTGTTGAAAATATGCATCCATGCCATCCCCTTTTTCATATCGTTCAATTGGTCTTCAGTGTTTAACCTTCCACGACGCTTATTCAATCAGTAATTGCTGTAGCTCTGGACTGAGCCACTTTTGCTGAGGATCTAATTCTTGTCGAATATTCAAAAAATCTTGCCACTTGGGGTACACATTTTGAAGCTGCCGCGCATTTAGGCTATGCAATTTCCCCCAATGCGGACGCCCGCCATATTTTAAAAAAATCGGCTCCACGAGCTTAAAGATGACTTGATAATCTTGCTTATAGAACTGATGCACCGAAATTGAGGCCGAATCTTGCTGATAAAACGGACTGAGCCAAATATCATCCCCACGTACAAGTCGATATTCTAGCGGAAAAAACATCGGAACCTTATGTCGTCGAAGGGTATGCAAAATTTCTTCTAAACAATTCATCCCGTGTTGCAGCGGAATCTGGTATTCCATCTCATTAAATTTGGTATTTCGAGCAGAAGGAAAAATTCGACTTGACCAGTCTACGCTCATCGAAGGTTTGACAAAAACACCTAATAATTTTTGTAGCCATGGATTCAGTGGTGGAAAGAATCGCGTCAATTCTGCACAAAATTTGAGTAATACGTCGTCATCTAACCACTGTTCTTTCCGCGGTTGAAGGTTATCTTCCGTCTCATCTAAGGTTTTTAAAATAACCTGATCGGCATGACTAAATGCCCAGAACTCAATATGTCGATGTTCATATTGCCATTGCTGCATATTCTGCATGACGTCTTTCAACGGACATAATCGCGTCTGTTCTTTGAGTTTATACATCGGTCGATTTTGCAGCTGTACATGCGTCAGCACGCCTAAACTCCCGAGTGAAACACGCCCTGCTTGGAAAATTTCGCTGTTCTGTTCAGCACTGCATTGTAGTAACTCGCCCTGCGCGGTTAATAACTCAAACCCCTTAACCAGTGCCGATAAACACGGCAATTCGAGTCCTGTGCCATGTGTCCCTGTTGCGATAGCTCCAGCCAAACTTTGACGATCAATATCTCCTTGATTGATCAGTGCCTGATCAAAAGACGCGAGCTTCTCGCCCAAATCAAATAATCGTGTGCCAGCTTGGACGGTACTTTGGCAGCGTTCAGCATCGATATCTAGAATACCTTTGAGATGATCTAAACTTACTAAGGTATCTGTAGTTTTTGCCAAAGGGCTAAAAGAGTGCCCTGCGCCAACCATACGAATCTTAGGTTGGGATTGAACCACCTCCATTAACTGCTCAAGATTTTTCGGTTGTATAAATGACTTCGGGATCGACTTCTGAGCACCTGACCAATTTTCCCATGCAATGTCGTGTTGAATTGTCATATTCATCCTTATCGCCATACTTTTTATTGTATTCAGCCGTATTGTTTTATTTTTGATTTCCGCTTTTGCAATGTTGATGCACAAGCCATCTTGATTTTTTACTTAGATTATACGAAGTTCAGCATCTACTCAAATTTAAGTTTATTGTTATAAAACAGCAAATAATCCACGATCAATTAAAGAAAATATCATTCGTTTATATCCCCACAAAGACTATTCAAGGCGCTCTACATTATTCGTTAAGCATCATTCAAACCGAATCAATAAAAAAGATCACACACAGAAATATCTGCCAAATCAGTATAAAAACCAACAACACCTATATATTTTTCAACTAAATTATTTATGCTAAAAAATCAATTTTGAGAACCACAGGGTTCATTTTCGTCACTTTACTGTTTTTATTTTATTCAATTTCAATCACTTAAAAATTTAGTGTAAATACTCGACTAAAGCATAAATGCAGAGAAGCTACGGACTGAATTATTGTTAAGTCAGATTTAAAACAAATATACATGGACTTGGAGTACCACGATGGTTAGCGCATACGATGAATTGCCACGGACCCCGGCAAATTTTGTGGCACTTTCGCCTCTACGTTATTTAGAGCGTGCAGCTTATATTTATCCTGATCAGGATGCCATTATCCATGGCAATCGTCATATTTCATGGCGCCAAACATATAACCGCTGTCGTCAATTTGCACATCAGTTGCAACAATTAGGCATTGGCAAAAACGACACCGTGTCTGTGTTATTACCGAACGTTCCGGCTATGGTTGAAGCACACTTTGCCGTACCGATGGCGGGTGCTGTACTAAATACGCTAAATACACGCCTTGATGCGAAAACCATTGCCTTCATGCTGGAACATGCAGAAACCAAAGTCCTGTTGGTTGACCCTGAATTTGCTCAAGTTGCCACCGAAGCTTTAGCTTTGATCGATCAAGACATTTATGTCATTGATGTTGCAGATGCTGAATTTGAAGGCACAGCACAACCGATTGGACAAATTGAATTTGAAGACTGGTTGGCGCAAGGCGATGCCAACTTTGAGTGGCACTTACCTCAAGATGAATGGGATGCGATTAGTTTAAGCTATACCTCGGGTACCACAGGGAATCCAAAAGGCGTGGTGTATCATCACCGCGGCGCATATATCAATGCAGCGAGTAACATCATTGCTTGCGGCATGACGCCACGTGCAACGTATCTGTGGACGCTTCCTCTATTCCACTGTAATGGCTGGTGCTTTGCTTGGACAATGGCAGCCAATGGTGGAACCAATATTTGTCTACGTAAAATCGACCCTGAACTGATTTTCAAACTGATCGCAGAACACAAAGTAGATTATTTCTGCGGTGCGCCAATCGTACTTTCAATGATGATCAATACGCCTGAAGAGAAAAAAGCACAATTTGACCATCGCGTTGAAGTGATGGTTGCTGGTGCAGCGCCACCTGCAGCGATTATTGAAGGGATGCGTAATATTGGTATCAATGTCACACATGTTTATGGTTTGACTGAAACATATGGTCCATCGGCACTTTGCGCATCGCAAGCAGGTTGGTCTGATCTTTCCATTCAAGAACAAGCACAGTTGCATTCTCGCCAAGGTGTGCCATACCCGCTTCAAGATGGCATGAAAGTCATTGATCCTGAAACCATGTTACCTGTTCCGCATGATGGCCAGACCATGGGTGAAATCATGTTCCGTGGCAACATCGTAATGAAAGGCTATTTGAAAAACCCAGAAGCAACGGCTGAAGCCTTTGCCGGTGGCTGGTTCCATACCGGCGACTTAGCAGTCTGCCAACCTGACGGTTATGCCAAAATTACTGACCGCTCTAAAGATGTGATCATTTCAGGGGGTGAAAACATTTCATCGCTCGAAGTAGAAGAAATTCTATATCAACACCCTGCTGTACTGACCGCTGCAGTGGTTGCAAAACCTGACCCTCGTTGGCAAGAAGTGCCTTGTGCCTTCATTGAATTGAAAACAGGCAAAGAGGCAACACCTGAAGAACTGATCGAATTCTGTAAACAACATCTTGCACGTTTCAAAGTGCCAAAAGATGTGGTGATTACCGAAATTCCAAAAACCTCGACAGGTAAACTTCAGAAGTTCGTTCTCCGTGAATGGGCTAAAGAGCGCGCTGTTGGTGAATTTGGTTAATGTTAAAACCCAAAAGCCAAGCTTGAATTTTTCAACACTCAAACAAAAAAAAGCGACCTGATCAGGTCGGTTTTTTGATGTGAAGTCTATAACTTCACATTTGCATCAATGATCAGATCATGTTGAAATCTCTGATCATTGAGCTATCTAAGCACTTGGCTATCTAATCATGCATTAGTTATCAGACAATAAAGCCACTTGTTGAATGTAGTTAAACAATTTCAATTTCGACGCAGTCAGTTCTTCTTCACTTACATTTTTTGCCATATCACGTTGAATACGCAAAATATGCTGACGAATAGGATGATGTTCAGCAGCATTATGCGCTTTCATGAACTCTTTAATGACTGGATCACCTTGGGCAATCATACGTTCAGTCCAGCGTTGAAGCTGCGCTGTTTTTTTCGCACCTTGCTGCGGAGTCAAATAAGATAAAATCATGGTTTCATCTTCATTACGCAGCAATTTACCTACACGTTGAAACTGACGACGTCGTGCTTCATGTGAAGTAATGGTTTGTGCATCAAGTAGTGCTTCGATCAGACGCTCTTCTACAGGAAGATTTTTAATCTGTTTAGGATTCAGTTTTGCAAGTTCCTCGCCCAAAGCAGCCATACGTTGTACAGCTTTCTTTTGCTCAGTTTTACTTGCACGTCCTTCTAAGGATTCAAAGTCTTCTTCGGTATAGCGGTTCGGTCGACGTGCCACGTTTAATCTGCCTCGTAAAATTTTGCTGCAAACAGTGCTTGAATTTCAGATAAAGCTTTTTCTTCATCTGCACCTTCAATCACTAAGCGTAAAGTTGTGCCCTTGCCTGCGCCAAGCATCAGCAAAGACATAATATTTTTGGCATCTACTAATTTTCCACCCTTACCAATTTGAATCGACGAGCGAAATTTGGTCGTGACTTCGATTAGCTTGCCAGATGCACGCGCATGTAAACCCAGTTTATTAATTACGTCAACAGTTGTGTCGATCATGACCAGTGCTTCATTTCTCTATGTAGAACCTGAATAGACCATTTTGCCTCAAGTGCTTTTTTTAGTCTATCTACGATATATACCGAACGGTGTTGCCCACCTGTACAACCGATCGACACCGTCATGTAATGACGATGTCCTTCGGCAAATGCCGGCAGCCATTTATCCAAAAAATTATAAATATCTTGGAACATTTCATTGGTTTGTTCACTTTGTTGTAAAAACTGACGAACTGGCTCATCTAATCCTGAATACTTGCGTAATTCCATATCCCAGTGCGGATTGGGCAAATGACGGACGTCAAAAACATAATCTGCATCGAGTGGAATACCATGCTTATAGCCAAAAGACTGTAAGATCAAAATTAAATTATCTGCCTGTCCAAGTTTAGACAGCAAGGTATGTTTTAAATCATGTACACTCTTATCTGTAGTATCAATATGTACTGTCGAGCGTAATTGAATCGGCAACAGTAAAGATTTTTCTTCCTGTATGCACTCATTTAAACTTTTGAAACGACTTGCCAACGGATGGGGACGTCGAGATGAACTGAATCGCGCAATCAATTCCTGATCACGCGTGGTCAAATAAATAATATCGACTGAGCCATGGCGTTGTAGCTGTTGAAAAACCAAATCGAACTCTTGTAAATCTGCACGTGTACTGCGGACATCCACACCCAGTGCCAATTGTTCAAGATTATTTTCTGAATCAAGTTTTTCAACAATTTCGGGGAGTAAGGCCAATGGCAAATTATCGATACAGTAATAGCCTAAATCCTCAAGTATCTGTAATGCAGATGACTTTCCAGATCCAGATTGTCCTGTAACAATTAAAATGCGCTTCATCGCTTGCTACCCCATAGCCGTTTTAAACTGCAGTATATTTAACCTGCATATTATCAATAAGACGTGTTGCGCCTAATTTAGCCGCAATAAACAACACCACGTCTTGATCAAATTCTTCAATTTTCTGTAATTCAGGTGTACGTGCTTCAACATAGTCCACAACAAAACCCGCTGCTGTCAATGTTGCTTTAATATTAGCTAACACATCTGCCAGTTGAGTTCCAGCATGTAATTCCGCCTCAGCCGTTTTCAAGCTTCGGTAAATCGTTGGTGCAATCGCACGATTTTCCGCACTTAAATAACCATTGCGTGAGCTCAATGCCAAACCATCTTCAGCACGAGTAATCGGCACACCAATCACTTCTAGTGGAATATTTAAGTCACGTACAAACTGACGAATCACTGCAAGTTGCTGATAATCTTTTTGCCCAAAGAATGCAAAATTCGGTTGAACAATATTAAAGAGTTTTGTCACAACAACAGCCACACCGTCAAAATGACCCGGACGCTGTTCGCCACACAAATCATTGGTAATGCCGCCCACGCTAATATTGGTTAAGCGCGGTTTGTTGCCATACATTTGTTCAACAGTCGGTGCAAATACGATGTCACAACCCACTTCAGCCAATAAGTGCTGATCTTGTTCCAAAGTACGTGGATAGTTGTCAAAGTCTTCATTTGGACC
Source organism: Acinetobacter sp. YH12070 (assembly GCF_013419625.1). NCBI lineage: Bacteria > Pseudomonadati > Pseudomonadota > Gammaproteobacteria > Moraxellales > Moraxellaceae > Acinetobacter > Acinetobacter sp. YH12070. The sequence continues at coordinate 20,272 of NZ_VOZT01000030.1, forward strand.
AAACTGAATTGGGTTAACGAAAATACTCACCACCACGACATCACACAGTTTACGTGCTTCACGAACTAAATTAAGGTGACCTTCATGCAAGTTCCCCATCGTTGGTACAAAACCAATGATTTTGCGCGCAGCACGTGCTGGATTTAGCGATGCACTTAAACCTTGAATCGTTGTTTCAGTTTTCATGTCTTACAGCTCAATTTGGAATGTATGTTCTTTGGCAGGGAAACTACCATCAAGTACGGCAGCATGATACGCCTTAAACGCATTCACAATTGCCGTTTCCCCTGCTTGCTCTTTCATAAAGTTGCGAACAAATTTCGCCACGTGACTAAACGTCAGTCCCAACATATCTTGTTGAACCAAGACTTGAGCATCCGTTTCTGCACCGGCACCGATCCCAATCACAGGTGTATTTGGGAATAATTCACTAATTTCTTTACCCACTTGGGCAGGAACACACTCCAAAAGTAAAATTGCTGCACCTGCATCAACCACAGCTTTACAATCTGCAATGAGTTGATCCGCGGTTTCGCGTGTACGTGCTTGCACTTTATAACCGCCAAACACATGAACCGATTGCGGAGTTAACCCTAAATGCACACACACTGGAATACCATTACGGGTCAATACTTCAACTGTTTCTGACAACCATGCACCACCTTCCAATTTGACCATCTGCGCGCCTGCTTGCATCACGATCTTTGAATTTACTAAAGCGTCATTCAAAGTGGCATAGGTCATAAATGGCAAATCAGTCAAAATAAACGCATGTTTATTGCCACGACGCACTGCCGCAGTGTGATATGCCATATCTTCAACAGTGACAGGTAAGGTTGAGTCATTACCTTGAATGGTCATCCCCAATGAATCACCAATCAGAATACTATCGACTTCAGCAACTTCCATTGCTTTTGCCATGCTCGCATCATAGCAAGTCAGGCAGGAGAATTTGCGGCCTTCCGCTTTAAATTTTTTCAAGTCACTTAGACTAATCATTTCAATATTCCTCAGATGACGGCTTTCTCAAGTGGTCATACAAAAATTAAAGATGGGCCCAGTTTCCTGCATCCAATACAGTTAAATTTGGATTATTCAAAATAGGTAAATCTTTTAATGGTTGTCCTTTAATATGTAGATTCTCATCTAAATCCAACAAAGGCTTCAACACAAAATCACGTTCTAAAACACCAACATGAGGCACCGTCAAACGTTCATTTTGAATGTGCTGTTCACCATAAATCAGTAAATCTAAATCCAGTGTACGCTCCCCCCAATGACGTAGGCGTACACGCCCCGACTCTTGTTCAAAGCGTTGCAATTCATCCAACAAAGCCAAAGGCGCTAGATCCGTTTCTAATGCAACCGCTGCATTTAAATAATTCGGCTGATCTTGTGGCCCCATTGGCGGGCTTTGATACAGTTTTGAGACTTTCACTTTTCCGAGTGTTGCAAGTTTATGCACCGCTTCACTGAGGATCTGTAGAGAATCACCTAAATTACTGCCTAAACCAATATATGTCAGCGTCATTGTGTTGGCCCAAAAATAACCTGAGTCAAATCTCGTTTCACACGTTTGCGTTTTAAAATCGGATGATCTGCACCAATTTCACCACTGGCTGACGCTGCAACAATTGATACTGTCTCTAGACTATTGGCATGTGATTTAGGCTTACGTTGACGGCGACTTCTGCTTTCTGGTTCATTCACCAGCGGTTCAATTTCAACTTGCTGATGAGTAGAAGTTTTGGCTTCCACATCTTCATGCGCCGCTTTACGACGACTCTTGGCACGTTGACGATTGTATTGGCTAATTGCTCGTTCTTTTTCGTCAGTGCTCATCTGCTGATAAGCATCCCACCACTGCCCCATGCCTTGCGTGCTTGTATCGCCCGATTTTTCACGCAGCAGCAAGAAGTCAAAGCCTGCACGGAAACGCGCATGACCTGAAAGTGCTTCAATTTGCTGTGGTTTTGGATTCAGCAAACGGGTTTGCATTTCCCAAACTTCACGAATAAACGTTTCGGCAAAGCGTGGAATAATAGTTCGTGTAGCTTGGCGTTTCAATACATCTAAGCCCGCTTGAGCACGTGCTTCAGCAGGAACAACACCTTTATTTAGATAGAACGTACAACGCTCTTGGAACGGAATCCACAATAACACGGCATAGAAAAATGCAGGGTTAATAGTTTTCCCAATCGAAATACGATGATCGGTATTTTTTGCAGCCAACTCAATAAATGGCGTTACGACTGGTTTGATATCTGCAAATAATTGATACCAAATACCAAAATCGATCAGCATCGGTAAGACGCGATTTAGATGCCCCATAGTAAAGAGCTTTTGTGACTCATCGTATAAACGATGTGGAGACACATCACGCAGCAATTGAGTAAGTTCTGGAGTAAAGACATCCAGAATTTTTTCATCAATATTAAAGTTTAATTTGGCTGCAAAACGTAAAGTCCGAAGCATCCGCACAGGATCTTCTTCAAAACGTAATTGTGGATCACCCAATAAACGCAACGTTTTATGCTTAATGTCATCTACTGCATGACAAAAATCTAGCACTTCACCTTTGCGTGGTTGGTAATACATTGCATTGATCGAGAAGTCACGACGTGCAAAGTCTTGCTCAATCGTACCCCAATTATTATCACGTAAAATCATGCCCGCAGCAGAAGTCACGGCTTTTTTAGGTGGCGCACGGAAGGTCGCAACTTCGATCAGTTCACGTCCTGAGTAGACATGCGCCAGCTCAAAACGACGACCAATAATTCGGCAACGTCGCCCGAAGACTTCTTTCACCTGAGCTGGTGTCGCATTAGTTACGGCATCAAAATCTTTAGGTGCATGACCCAACATTAGGTCACGGACACCGCCACCCACGATATAAGCTTCATAGCCTGCCTTAGTTAAGGCATCAATCACATCTAAAATGGAAGAAGGTAATTGTGTGGTTGATAAACCACATTTGGACGCGCGCAAAGTTTGCAAAAGACGCTGTCTCCTACGTCTGAACGTAAAATTCTTAAGATGTCGCTAATGATATCTCTAACACAATCAAAGGGCAATTTGATTATCTCAATGCTCAAGCTGAGCTTAACCTAATTCTTTTTTTTACACTTCACTTAAAGTGCCAATTTTGCTTTATTTTTAGCAAACAGTGCAGGACCGATTCCCTTAACCTGTTGAATATCATCAATGCTTTTAAATAAGCCATTACTTTTACGATATTGCACAATGGCTTCTGCTTTTTTCTGACCAATTCCATGTAATGTTTGCAGTTCATCGACTGAGGCTGTATTTAAGCGTACCTGATCTGTTCGACTATTTTGTTGGGTGCTGGGGCGTGACAAATAATAGTTGGCATTGCTCGGTGTAGTTGTCGCTTTGGACTTAGTGGCCTCAGATTGCTTTTTTAATTGTTGATCTTGAGCTTGCTGCATGGCTTTCCATTCCGCGTAGCCCGAAGGGCTTTGCGCAAAAGTTAAATCTGCCATTAAACTCAAAACCAAGACAAGTAGTTGCGTAAAGTATTTATTCTTTAGGATGTGGTACATATTTAGCCTGTTGTTTTAATTGTTGTTTTGCCTGTTCCCACAACTGATCCATTTCAGTCAGAGACAGGTCTTCTACATGTTTTTGTTGTAATGTGGCCTGTGCTTCAATATAAGCAAAGCGGCTTCTAAATTTATGAATGGTACTTAACAGTGCCATCTCACTTGAGATGCCAATCTTACGTCCAACATTCACCAGTGAAAATAAGCAATCACCAAATTCATCAAATATTTCGTCGGATTTTTTGCCTGCTAAGGCCTCTTTTAATTCCCCCAACTCTTCCTCAAGCTTGCCATAGGCCCCTTCAATATCTGGAAAATCAAAGCCTATTTTCGCCACATTTTTTTGAATTTCATCTGCTTGGCTTAAAGCAGGTGCATGTTTAACTTCATCTAATCTTGATGCTGATTTCCCTGTTTTTTCTTGTTGTTTAATCTGTTTCCATAGTGTTGCCACATCATCCGCATTGAGTGCTGAGAACTGCTCTGCCTGAAACACATGGGGATGACGGCGAATTAATTTATCTGTAATGGCTTGCACCACATCTTGAAAATCAAATGCGCCTTGTTCGCTATACATCTGCGACTGAAAAACCACTTGCAGTAACAAATCTCCCAGTTCATCTCGTACATCATCACTCTGACCTGAACGAACTGCCGCTTCCACTTCATAGGCTTCTTCGATGGCATAACGAGTCAGACTTTCTGGGGTTTGCTTTTGATCCCATGGACATTTTTCACGTAATTCTTCCATCACTGCTAATAATTGTTCCATGTGAACTCCAGCTATTTACTCATCAGTACATTGTTTCGATTACAGAATTTGATATGCTCAAAATTCACTCAAGGAATGAGCAACTCAATTCAGGGAAGCATAACATGCAAAGTATTTTTATTAGCGGTGCAGGACAAGGGATTGGCGCAGCAATTGCACGACTGTTCATACAACAAGGCTATAAAGTTGGACTCTACGACATTAACCAATCTCAAGTCACCTCATTAGCTGCTGAACTCGGTAGCCATGCCAAAGCTGGGCTTTTAGATGTGACACAACCAGAGCAATGGCAAAGCGCTTTAGCTGAATTTGTTGCTTGGGCAGGTCAGCTGAATATCTTAGTCAATAATGCCGGAATTCTGTATTCAGGCAGCTTTGAACATACGGAACTGTCTGCACACCACCGAACGATTGATATCAATGTCAAAGGGGTGATAAACGGTTGCTATGCGGCATTCCCCTATTTACAACAAAGCAATTTTGCTCGTGTGATTAACCTCTCTTCGGCTTCAGCTATTTATGGACAAGCAGATTTAGCCAGCTATGCCACATCTAAATTTGCTGTACGTGGGCTCACTGAAAGCTTAGATATTGAATGGCAAAAATACAATATTCGCGTTTTAGATGTGATGCCTTTATTTGTTCAAACCGCGATGGTGCAAGACATGGATGCCCAAAGCATTAAGAAAATGGGCGTCAATCTTCAACCGAGCGATGTCGCTCAGCAAATTTATGCATTGGTACAAAAAAAGGATACGGTCTTAATGGCCACACATACACCTGTGGGGATGAAAGCTAAATTTTTATTTAATTTATCGAAGTTTAGCCCGCAATTTGTCAACCGCTTAAGTAATATTTGGATTGCACAAAAACCCAAATAGCAACGTGTTACTAATCATTTAATTTTGCAATCATATTTGTACGCAAATTACACAAAGTTACACAATTGTCACATTTTAACAGGACAAAATTCCTTTTTTTGAATAATATTCACCGGCCCATTACTTTCGGGCGTTTATTTTCTAACAATAAAAGTGAATTATTTCATGAAAAAATTACTTGTTCTTGCAACTGTTACTTCTATTTCAATTTCTGCTTTTGCTACAACTCAATTCGCATCTTCAGAATTAAAAGCGATGGATTGTGCAACTCTTGCTGTTGAAAAAGCGAATGCTAAGCGCTCTTTAGAAGCTGCTGACAAAAACATTGCAAACATCCAAGCATCTGCTCAAGCGCCAGGCAAATCATTGAGCAAATTTGCTGGTTTAGCGGGTGGCGCTCTTGCTGCTTTCGGTGGTAACTCTGAAAAAGCTGCTCGTGCAGGCAACATTGCAAACAGCTTGGCTGGTGAGCAAGATACTTCTGATGCAGGCAACCTTGAACTTCAACAAGCGAACAAATCTGCTGCTCAAGCAAACATCGACAACATTGGTATCTACCAAGGTTCTAAAAAATGCAAAATCTAATCTAAAGCAAGTTTAGATTAATTTAAAAAAAAGCCCTGTTCAGCCAGAACAGGGCTTTTTTCATGATGATTTTATTTCATACCGATTTATAAGACATTCAACTCAATTTTCGGCAAATGAAAGCCTCGGCAAGATTGTTCACTTTGCCATGCTACCGTCAACATCACATGCGGTAGTTGAATATTCTGATAAGCAAAAGTGCCAATTGCGGGATGACTACACATCCCACCATTGTGCTCAGGATGACACTGTGTATTCAGTTCATACAGGTTCACTCGAATCCCTAAACCTGACGCTTTAAGTACCGCCTCTTTGGTGGTCCAAACTTTAAACCAAAAATCAGGATCATGCTCACAGCTCTCCCAATTAAGCAATTCTTCGGGATGAAAGCTGTGTTGAGCCATCGCTTCAAAACGAACTTTTCGATTTAAATCTTCAATATCCACACCAATATTGGCGATTTTTTCACTGCTGGCCAAAACATAATGCTGCTGGCTATGACTATGATTAAAATGAAAGTGTGGAAAATCAGGAAGAAAAGGCTTACCAAATGCAGACTTTGAAAAATCTGAATTTTCAACTGACCTATTTAGCCGCTGCCCAAGTAATTGATTGCGATATTGGTAAATGGCTTGTTTACGCACGGCAATTACCTCTTGACGACTCAAGCCATGCGGCTCCACAAAGAAGTCAGTAATTGCACTATATTCAAGCTGAATTTTCGCCATAAGTTATTGATCCAATATCTTTTACACTACGTCCATGACGCTATATTCTATGCGACTCTCCGACACAAAATACACCACAATACAGATGAGCGCATCGGTCCTTTGACTTATCGAGATTTTAAAACTCAGTTTAAAAATATTTCAAACCACTTAAGAAATACTTAATATTATAAATATATTCAAATACTTAAGTATAATAAATATTTCAAATACATCTTTAATTAGATAAAATACTCTAGATTCTTATAACTTTAATTTAAAACTCGGGGTAAACCACATGCTAAGAAAAATCACGTTAATCAGTTCACTTTGTGTCCTACCATGTTTCGCTCAAGCAGGCTTATTGGATGCAGCTGTTGCAGTAATGGGTGCCAAAAATGGCGCGATTATGGACCAAGCTGAAGCGCGTATGAATCAAAGCCGTCAAGAAGCTGCCAATGCTGTAGCTCAAGCAGACCGTGGCTATGCCTCAAATTTCAATCAAGCTAACCAAACCAACAATAGTGTTTATAGCACCAGTTATTTAAAAACCTTAGATTGCACTGATCTGAGCGTTGAACGTAAAACTTTCGAACGCACATTGGAAGCATCGCAACTGGCATTAAGCCAAGCGTCTGCACAGCAAAATAATCAAGTTTCAAAATGGGCTGGTCTTGCTGGCAACGCGCTATCCGCATTTTCAGGTCAATCTGAAACAGCCGCGCGTATGGGACAATTTGCGACAGCTTTTTCTGGCAATAAAAATACACAACAGGATAGCAGCAGCGCACAGCAAGCCATGGAAATTGCTCAAGCTAATCTGGATAATATTGATATTTACCGCCAAGCTAAAAAGTGTAAAAACTAATTTCTACATCTTTTTAGATAAATAAAGTGAAATAAAAAAGCCTGCATATCTGCAGGCTTTTTTGTTCATCTAAACTTAGCGTTTGAATTTCTTTTCCGCCTTTTTGAACTTCTGAACATAACGACGTTTACGTGCCGCCGTACGCTCATCGATTTGCGACTTACGACCTTCAAATGGGTTATCAGAGGTTTTAAATTCAATTTTGACTGGCGTACCTTCAAGTTTATAAACTTTACGGAACACGTTTTCTAGGTAACGACGATAGTCATTTGGCGTTTTATCGACCTTGTTACCATGAATTACAATCGTCGGTGGATTTTGTCCGCCCATATGCGCATAACGCATTTTGATACGACGACCTTGAACCATTGGTGGTTGGTGCGCATCAGTTGCATCATTCAAGATCTGAGTGATTTTCGCAGGTGATACTTTCAAATGCGAAGAATCATAAGCACGGTGGATCGATGGATAAAGATCACCAACACCTGTACCGTGAAGTGCAGAAATTAAGTGAATTTTTGCCCATGGAATAAAGTCAAAACGACGTTCAACATCTAATTTACATTGTTTACGGTCGTAGTCAGACATGTTGTCCCATTTGTTGATGGCAATCACCATCGCACGGCCTGCTTCAAGCGCATAACCGATCAAATGCAAGTCTTGCTCAACGATCCCTTCACGTGCATCGACAACAATAACCACAACATGCGCATCTTTCATCGCTTGTAAAGTTTTCACAATCGAGAATTTCTCGATCATTTCGTCCACTTTACCTTTACGACGTACACCCGCAGTATCGATTAATGTGTATTTACGGCCATCACGTTCAAATGGGATATAAATCGAGTCACGTGTAGTACCTGGTTGGTCAAATGCAACCACACGGTCTTCACCCAACAAACGGTTCACTAGAGTCGATTTACCCACGTTTGGACGACCAATAATCGCTAAACGTAAGCCTGTGTCTTTATCGTGTTGTTCTTCACTTTCATCTTCAGGCACTTCAGCTAACACTTCTTCAAGCATTTGCTGAACACCACGACCATGGCTGGCAGCCACTTGAAGTGGTTCACCCATACCCAATTTGAAGAATTCAACTAAAGCTGCTTCGGCATGTACACCATCAACTTTGTTGGCAACAAGATAAACTTTTTTACCTAGCGTACGTAAGTCACGTGCAATTTGCTCATCAGATGCCAATAGGCCTGCGCGCGCATCGACCACGAAGACAATAATATCTGCTTCATTAATGGCAGTTTTTGACTGTTCTGCCATGTACGAGTCGATACCGCCCTCAGTTTCGCCAATACCCCCAGTATCAACGACGATAAAGGATTTATTTTGATAAGTCGCGTCACCATACTTACGGTCACGAGTCAGACCGGCAAAGTCAGCAACGAGAGCATCACGGCTCTTGGTTATCTGGTTAAACAACGTTGATTTTCCGACGTTCGGACGACCAATGAGCGCAATTACGGGTTTCATAGATTAACCTTTATTCCAGATCAGCCAGTTTGGTCTGGTCTGAACATCAGAAAGCTTAGGAAGAATGGAAATAGGATAAATGCCTAAAATAAATAAAAACACGGGGCATTGATGATTCAATCCCCCGCGTTAAAAATACGGTTTGGCTTATTTTAACATAAGCCGCAGAAAAATTAACGGTTCTGCCAAATGCTTAATGCACCCTTACGTGTCGACACATATAATTGGTTGTCAATTACACGTAGTGAACGTACTTCACCACTGGTTTTAGAACGACCAACCAACTCGCCTGTCGCTGGGTTGATTAAGTGAAGTACACCATCCAGATCACCAACCACAAGGTCTTGACCTAACATCACTGGGTTACTCAAATTACGATTAAGCAATTGGTCATTTTCCCACAATGTTTGACCAGTGGTAATTTCATAAGCCACAATTTTACCATCAGTTTGTGCCACAAAGACACCATTGCCCGCAACTTCAGGACGCTGAATGCTGCTCGCATCATTGCTCCAGATCACTTGTTGTGAGGCAAGATCAAGCGCTGTCACTTGGCCTTGATAACTGGTGGTAATTAAAAATTGACCTGCTACAGTCGGTTCACCGTCAATATCAATGAGACGTTGTACATCTGAACGACCGTCTGACACTGCAACACGACGCTGCATTTTCGGAATACCGCTCAATGCATCAATCACATAGATATAGGCATTTGAAGAAGCGATGAGAACATGACGTGCATCAAGTGATACCGGTGCTGCCATACCACGTAAACTAAATTGCACATTTGGCAAGTTATAGGTCCAAGTTTGTTGACCCGTTGCCACATCGTTTGCGTATACCGTACCATCGTTGGTGACTGAAATAACGCGACCTGCTTGAATCAACGACGGTGAAAGTAACGCGCCGGTTAATTGCGCCGTCCACTTTTGCTCACCTGTTGCCTGATCCAATGCAAATAATTGACCTTTTGCATTACCGACAACCACAATACCGTCAGCAGCTTCTACACCTGCAGTCAAACCTTGTTTAGAGATTTTCTTCTGCCATAAACGCTCTTTGCCTTTGTAGGCTTGAACTTCACCGTTAGGATTTACGCTAAAAACAACGCCGTTATCTGCATCCATACGTAAACGCAGTGGATCTGCTTCTTCAGTTGAAGCCACACTGTTTGAAAATACAGGTGCTAAAGTTTTTGCCTGTTCCAATTTTGGTAAAGGATTTGGTTTTACTTTTTCTACTTTTCCTTTATTTGCACAACCAGCCAAAGCAAGTGTTAAAACTGTCAGCGCACAGGTAATTTTGTATTTTCTATTCATTCAGTTGCTTCCACTTGTGTATCTATAATCGGACGTTCAATTTCAGGATCATCAACTAAAACGCCTACACTTTCGAGTTTAATTTGTAAAATTTGACGTTCTTCTTGTCGCTCAACCAAAGCATCCCATGCACTTTGATAAACTTTCTTTGCATTTTCGATATCATTTTTCGCAACATAGACATCGCCACGGGCTTCATCTGCAGTTGCTTGAAAAGCAGGTTCTTTAACCGCTTCTAAAGTTTTTAATGCTTCATCAAATTTCTTTTGTGCCAATTGTGCATACGCTAAACGTAATTTCACCAATTGAACTAAGCCCGCATCGTCAACTTTTGAATTTTCAACTTTTTTCAAAGCTTTTTCAGCGTTGGCATAATCCGCTTTATCATACGCCAATTTTGCCATAAGCAACTGAGTTTGGATGGCTTGTGGCGAATCTGGCGCTTCTTTTACAATTTTATCTGCAGTCGCAGAAAGTTGTGTAAAAGCGTCACCCGTCGCCGACTGAGCATCATCCATTAACTGCTGGACTTTGGCTGTTTGCATTTGCGATTCAGCCAAAGTTTTCTTCTGCCAGTATTCCCATCCGAAAAAGGCAATCAACGCAATTAAAATGCCGCTAACAATGGCAGAGCCATATTTTTTAGCAAACGATTTTAAATTATCAAGTTGTTCTTCTTCACTCAATGCGCTCATGAAATTACCTTTTTCCTTATGTTATAGGGATTATTTTGAAGAAATTTTTTCGATAATGAAGGCAACAAAGTCTGCCACATTCACTTCGTGTTGTTCTGCAATCGCTAGCTCTTTTACCAGCACTTGCCCTGCTGCTTGCTCACGTTCACCGTAAATCACAGCAAATAAAGCACCCGATTGGTCAGCTTTTTTCATTTGCGATTTCATTGAACCTTGTGAACCAACTTTTAAGCGAATGTTACTACCCGCTGCTTCAAGTTGATCACGTATTTGTTCAGCAAGCACCAACGCTTTACCTTGAGTTGCAGGATCTGAAACCAAGAATAGCTCACAGTCACGCACTGGGGTATTGTCTTCCACTTGTTCAAGTAGAAGAAGCAAACGCTCCATACCCATTGCAAAACCAACAGCAGGCACCGACTGGTCTGCTTTACCTTTAAGCTGACCGACTAAACCGTCATAACGACCACCAGCACATACCGTTCCTTGAGAACCTAAGTGTGTAGTTGTCCATTCAAAGACCGTTTTATTGTAGTAGTCGAGACCACGAACCAATTTTTGATTGATCACAAAACCAACACCAGCATCAGTCAAATACTGCTGCAATTGAGCAAAGTGAGCCAACGTTTCTTCACCCATAAAGTCGTGAAGTTTTGGCGCATTTTCCAAAATGCTTTGTGTTTTTGCATCTTTAGAATCCAAAATACGCAGTGGATTCGTGGTTAGACGACGCTGTGAATCTTCATCTAAGTCATTTTTATGTGACTCTAAGAATTCAACCAATGCTGCACGATAAGCTGCACGTTCATCAGACTCACCTAAAGTATTAAGTTCTAATTGAACTTTATCTGCAACGCCCATGCGTTTCCACAAACGTGCAGTCATTAAAATCAATTCTGCATCTTGATCTGGTGTTGCAACACCAAAAGTTTCTACGCCAAATTGATGGAACTGACGGTAGCGACCTTTTTGTGGTTTTTCATAGCGGAACATTGGGCCGACATACCATACACGCGGTGTAGCACCACGGAGTAAGTTATGTTCAAGCATTGCACGCACACACCCTGCTGTTCCTTCTGGACGCAAAGTCAAAGACTCAGGCGGATTACCTTTGTCTAAGAATGTGTACATTTCTTTTTCAACGATATCCGTTGCATCACCAATAGAACGTTTGAACAGATGAGTCTGCTCCACAATCGGCAAGCGAATTTGCTGATAACCATAAGCATCCATCAGGCTAGATAGATGCTGTTCTAGACGTCTCCATGCAGGGCTTTGCGTAGGGAGAATGTCATTAAAACCTTTGATTGCGACGATTGAACTCATGATCTACTCAGAAAAACTTGTGCGAATAATCTCTTTAGCTTTAGCGTCTTCAAGATCGCTAACACGTTGACGAACCATCGCTTCGATTTCGTCAACCAACTGATTTGTGTCAATTAAATGGCTCTTTTCGCCATTACGATACACCAGTGAACGCGGACTTGCACCTACTACACCAATATCGGCTTCTTTGGCTTCGCCCGGACCATTTACTTTACAACCAATCACCGATACATCCATTGGGGTACGAATATCTTCTAAACGCTCTTCCAATGTTTGCATAACTTTGATGACATTAAACTCTTGGCGTGAACAACTTGGGCACGCAATAAAGTTAATGCCATTTGAACGTAAGCCCAATGATTTTAAAATATCAAAGCCAATTTTGATTTCTTCTTCAGGCTCTGCTGCCAATGAAATACGCATGGTGTCACCAATGCCTTCCATCAACAAACCGCCTAAAGCGATAGCAGATTTGACTGAACCCGTACGGTAGACACCTGCTTCAGTCACACCTAAGTGTAATGGGTTATCAATTTGTTTAGATAACAAACGGTAAGCATCCATCGTCAGAAAGACATTGGATGCTTTGACTGACACTTTAAATTCATGGAAATTTAAACGGTCTAAAATATCAATATGGCGCATTGCAGATTCAAGCAAGGCCTGACCTGTAGGCTCACCATATTTCTTTTGAATATCTTTTTCGAGCGAACCTGCATTGACACCAATACGCATAGAGATGTCATTATGTTGTGCAGCAGCTACCACTTCACGAATTTTAGCTTCTGAGCCAATATTACCCGGGTTAATACGCAAACAATCTGCACCAAGGTCTGCAACACGTAAAGCAATTTTATAATCAAAGTGAATATCGGCAACCAATGGCACTTGCACACGTTTACGAATTTCACCAAAAGCTTCAGCAGCTTCCATACTCGGTACAGAAACACGCATGATGTCCGCACCGACGTCTACACAGCGCTGAATTTGTGCCACGGTCGCTTCGACATCACAGGTTTCAGTATTGGTCATACTTTGGATGCTGATCGGCGCATCACCACCGACATACACCGAACCTACTTTAATTTTACGCGTTGGACGGCGCTTAATTGGATTTTCAATCATTGTTCAGTCTGCTCTGTTGTCCCTTAACGTGATAAACGGAAATCTGCTTTGCCGTTTACGGTATATGGTGACAATGAAATATTTTCATTATTTAAGCTTAATGACACTACTGTTGCATCATCCAAACGAATTTGGAATGGTGTTTCACCGTTTAAGTTGAGCGTCGATGCTTGACGACCCGTCGCCAACACCTTACCCGTCGAATCAACAATATGTACTGAAGTCGGGCTACTAAAGGTCAATGTCAATTGATCACCGCTGACCGCTGCATTCCCGCCATTCATGTCGAGGACTTGAACTTCTGAAGCGACATCACTGGTCACAGCGTCTTCATTATCGCTGCCCGAGGTCATGCCCTGAATCGCTGCCACGATCGCACCAATGACCACCAACACCGCCAATGCAATCAGACCCCGTTTGATCCATTTACGATTACGGTCACGGTTAGAACCGGGTAATTTACCCATAATTTTAATCGGTGAATTGTTTAACGCGTGATTTGGCAACAATCCCGTATCATTGGCATAAATATCATCAAAACGTTGAATGATATTGGTGGCATCAACTTTTAAATATTTGGCATAAGTACGGTAGTAACCTTTAATAAAGGTTGCTTCAGGCAATGACTTATAATCATCTTGCTCAAGTGCAGTCAGTGTTTTTAATGGAATATTGAGTTCTGATGCGACAGCTTCAAGTTCCAGTTTTTGCGTAATACGTACTTGACGTAAATACTCACCTGGGCGTTGTACATTTCCTAATGCATTTGGAGCTACGCTCGAACCATTCGATTGCGGTGAATTAGGATTTACTTCCATACGGCCTCAGTACTGTACTGTAATTGCAAATAGCGTTGGTATTCAGGACTTTCTGGGAACAAAGCACGTAACTGGTTAACCAGTACTTGCATACCCAAATTGTCGCCATTGGCACGCGCTGTTCGAATGCCAATCCAGAGTGCGCGCGCACCCTGATTTTTTTGTCCTACTGCACGTACAAATTGTTCATACATTTGTGTGGCAGCAGGGAACTGCTGATTCAAATAAAAGATTTCAGACAACTCTAACATTGAAACATAGGAATCACGATTAGCCTGCAAAGCTTGTTTGAATGATTTTTCAGCATTCGCCACATCACCCACTTTCAGGTAAATTCGACCTAAATTTTCCAATGCTTTGAAACGTTGATCATAACCTAAAGTTGAACCTGCGATGCTGAACTGTTCAATCGCATCATTATAGCGCTCAACTTGGTATAAATACGTACCGTAGTTGTTACGCGCTTGAGAATTTTTTGAGTCTGCTGAAATTGCACGCTTAAAATAACTATCTGCTTTTTCTAAGTTGGCTGGGCTGCCTTCTCGTTGTAGTAAGACACCCATCATCATATTGGCTTGGGAATCGCGAGAATCCACTTCTAAAGCCTGATCTAATGCGCGTTTAGCAGAGTCCAAATCCCCTGCTTTCAGATGTTCAACAGCCAATTGCGTTCTGATTTTTACGGCTTTCTCTGGGTCTTTTTTCCCAATCTCAGGCGTTTGACATGCTGTTAATGCCAAAACCGATGCACATAAAGCTGAAACGAAAGTGAACTTATACGTTAACTTTTTCAATTGGCTGCCTCTTTATTATCCTTGTGAGCGCAGTATCTCATTTTGCTGCGCAACTTTCTTTTTCCATTGCTCCGCACGACGAGTACGGTCAGCAACTTGCCCCACGAGTTGTCCACACGCAGCGTCGATATCATCACCACGTGTCTGACGAATCGTACACACAAAACCGGCATCAGACAAAGTTTTTTGGAAAGAAATAATACGGTTACGGCTTGAACGACCATATGGCGCATGCGGGAACGGGTTAAACGGAATTAAATTAATTTTGCTTGGTAGGTTTTTCAACAGCTTTAACATTTGCTGTGCATGTTCAGGATGGTCATTTACACCATCTAACATCACGTATTCGATGGTCACGTGTTTACGCGAACTTTCATTACCATCTTTGGCGATATAACGCTGACAAGCAGCAATCAATTGTTCCAACGGATACTTTTTATTGATCGGAACAAGTTCGTTACGTAGTTCATCATTTGGCGCATGGAGTGAAATTGCCAAGGCTACATCAATGTCTTGTGCCAATTGATCAATTTTAGGCACCACACCTGAGGTTGATAAAGTCACACGACGCTTCGACATACCATACGCAAAATCATCCAACATGATTCGCATTGAATTCAATACAGCATCATAGTTCAATAGTGGCTCACCCATGCCCATCATCACCACATTGGTCACTGAACGTTCACGATCCGCAACTGGCACATCTTCCATATAAGAGAAGTTTGCCATCCAAAGCTGTCCAATAATTTCAGCTTGGCTCAAGTCACGTTGGAAACCTTGTTTCCCAGTTGAACAGAATGAACAGTCCAGAGCACAGCCCACTTGTGACGAAATACACAAGGTCTTACGTGCGCCGGTTTTATCTTCCGCAGGAATCAGCACAGTTTCAACCAATGAACCTGCACCATCGCCTACACGGAACACCCATTTACGAGTACCGTCTTTTGAGTAATTTTTATGCACCACTTCAGGCGCTTTAATTTCACAAATCTTTTCTAGTTTTTCACGCAATTTGCCAGAAATATTGGTCATTTCAGCAAAATCAGTCACGAAGAACTGATGAATCCATTTCATCACCTGCCCAGCACGGAACTTTTTCTCTCCCATTTCTTCGAAGAATTTTTCCATTTGCGGACGTGACATGCCCAGTAAATTCACTTTCTCCACAGTATTTTGCTGCGTCGGAGCGGATGGAGATTGTTGCTGTGCATCAGAAACAGCTGATGTAGCGACTACTTCAGTACTCATGTGTAATTACCTAAACCATGTCTAAAGATCAAAGGAGAAGCTCAGTTATTGAGCAAAGAATTATTCAGAGAATAAAAAAACCAGACAAGCAGTATACCACTTATCTGGTTTGAATACTTCGAATTAACGAGTACGTGGAGCGATCTCAGTTTGAGCGAAGAAGTAGTTAACTTCACGATCAGCAGATGCTACAGAGTCAGAACCGTGAGCAGCGTTTTCGTCGATGCTTACAGCGAAGTCTGCACGGATAGTACCAGGAGCAGCTTCTTTAGGGTTAGTTGCGCCAAGGATTTCACGGTGAGCAAGAACTGCGTTTTCGCCTTCAAGAACTGAAACTACAACTGGACCAGAAGTCATGAATGCAACTAGGTCAGCAAAGAAACCACGTTCTTTGTGCTCAGCGTAGAAGCCTTCAGCTTCAGCTTGAGTCAAGTGTTTCATTTTAGTTGCAACGATTTGAAGACCAGCTTTTTCGAAACGAGCAAAGATGTCGCCGATGTGGTTTTTAGCAACTGCATCTGGTTTAACGATAGATAAAGTACGTTCAATAGCCATGAGAGGCTCCTTAAGTCAATTTGACGTGAAAAATTTGCCGCATTATACCGAATAATGCGCTATTTTCTGCTTTTGCTATACAAAAAAATTGCTTTTTTCGATGTAGGGATTAACTTGCCTCATCAATCCAGGCCATCTGAATTCCCTCAAGCAGACCTTCAGTCGACTTTTCTGGGTCATCAGTGAAATTTGGCAATGCACATACCCATGCATGTAGGTCAGTAAAGCGAATCCATTGCGGATCAACATCAGGGTGAGCTTCATACAGCTCAATTGCGATATCAATGGTATCTGTCCAGCGTAAACCCATGGGTCTTCCTAACATCGTCTATAGAATGATGGCTTACTTTAACAAATTTCAGCAATTCGACGTGATAAACCCTTTTAATTTTTTTATTACCAGATTTTGCAATTGTGGTGTCCACATCAAACTATAAAACCAAACCCAAAAGAGGTGCACAGAGAATAATCGCCGCACCCACTGCAGCACCTATAGCAGCACCGACAGCAACATCACTCGGGTAATGCAAACCTAAGATCATGCGAGATAATGCCACCAATAAGCTAAAGGGCAACATTAAGACCAACAACATGGGTTGAATATAGCCCAGCACTGTTGTTGCCATAACCGCATGTAGAGTATGCCCCGATGGAAAACTAAAATGATCTAGAGGGCGTTCACCTAAGCGAATCACTTGATGCACTTGATACGGTCTTGGGCGCACAGTTTTCTTTTTGAGGAGTTTATAGATCGAGGTCCCGACGGAACCACCCAGTAATACATAGACGATTTGTACACTGTAAGACATGCCCTGCACGATCCAAAACGTCGCCAACATGACATACCAAAACACACCATCACCAAGTCGACTCACCATTTTAAATATGTCAGCCACAACTTGTTGATGTGAAAAATGATTGAGATAAATACAGCCTTTTAAATCGAGATGCAGCATTCTTGTTTTTGCATTTTTAAAATTCATCGCTAATCTCCTATCTACAGTCAAAGTCTGACTATGTTGGGGTTGAGCTAGATTTGTGTTGTTATTTTTACAAGTTTAGTTCTGTGTTTGACTCAGCTTAAGTTGTCTTTTTGACAGTGCAATGATGCTTTGATGACAGTTCAATGAATATTGGTTATGAGGATGCTCAACCAGTATATAACCAATAGCGCTAGCTCCATTGGCTCATCATGGCTTGATCCACCACGCGATATAGCGCTTGCTCAAATTGCTGTACGGGATATTGCCATCCAATTTTAGCAGCGTCTTTTGCCGCCTCGATGCCCATGGTTTTTAATTTAGCGCGTTGCGGCAATTGCTGCATAAGACGTATAAATTCATCGGTTCGAGATAAATGACATAACCATCCCGTTTGCTGATTTCTCACGTGCAGTTGGGCACATGCAGCATTATATGCAATCACAGGCAATCCGCTAGCCATCGCCTCCAAAACCACATTACCAAAGGTCTCAACCTGACTTGCGAAAACAAAAACATCCGCACTGGCATAGGCTTCCGATAAAGCCTGACCACTTAAACTTCCCATAAAAATAACATCTAGGGATTTTGCCAGTTGCATTAGTCGTTCACGATCAGGCCCATCACCCACAATGACCAATTTCGTTCGTGCATCCATAGCCAACATCGAACGATAGGCAGAAATTAAAACATCCACTTCTTTTTCAGGAGATAGCCGACCGACATACAGCATCACGCGGGTATGTTCATCTGCTTGCCACTGTTGTCTCAGATCTGCTCGATAATGTGAGGGAGAAAATCGACTATGGTCCACACCACGCCCCACCACCACCAATGGACAACTAAAACCTAATCGATGCAGGGCATCTGCAGTATCTTGGCTCGGGACACAGGTGAGTTGAGTATTGTTATGAAACCATCGTAAATAATGTTGTACAGGCTTCATTAAAAACGCTAAATCAAAGAATCGACTAAAATCATGAAAGGCCGAATGAAAACCACTGGACACAGGAATCTGTAAAGAACGCGCCAGTTGAAGCATAGCAAATCCCAAAGGCCCTTCAGTGACTATATGCACAATGTCGACTTGGGCTTTTTTTAAAGCTTTACTCAGCTTGATCAATTGCGGCCAGCCAAATTGTAAACCTGAATATCTAGGAATCGACTGCGCTCGAACCAAACACTCTTGATCAGGTTTGAAATCCTGACAACTTTCGGACTGTTCAGGACGTATTAAAAATATTGAGTTGCCTTGTTGCTGCAAGCCCTTACACAGTTGCAATAAAGAATGTGCAACACCATTAATTTCTGGCGCCCACGTATCTGTAACAATGGCGATTTTTAGAGGGGGCCGGATTAGTGTTTGAATTGAATAGTTATGTTGAAATTTAGGATTGAGGTTCTGATTTTTGAAAGAAAATTTGAATAATTTATTCGATCGTTGTTCAAACTGCGTTGGATAATTGAGCAGATTCATTAAACACTCTTATATCGTTATATTTTATTCAATCTTAGAACACACATGTGAATATTTTATGACCACAATAAATTAATGAAAACCCGCTTATTAACATACTTATAAATAAAAAGTCCAAGAGTCACATATGAAATCTTGGACTAAAATAATGAATACTGCATATCCATTCTCTTTAAAAAATTATATCAACAGAAACTCTATCTTTATACACACCTGCAGGCACACCATTATAGGGATTATCTTGCAGTTGAACGGCAATTACATATTTCTGTCTTTCAGATGGTGCTTGTCTTAATTGAACCCCCCATAAATTTTGCCCAGCACCTTGCAAATTTAATTGGGTCCGCAACTTATAAGGACCATTGGAAACATAGCTTGTTCCACTTGCATTGGTAAGGTTTTCGCTGTTAAAAACAATCGAATAACCTTGATCACAACGCACATTAAATGAAGTTGCAGCTTGACTATGCCTATAACTACTTAATCGCATATTTGAGTTTAAAAAACCATCAATTGCACATTGTTGTGTTGCTTGTGCTGATGTTGCCATCCACGCACTCAACACCAATATTATATATTTTTTCATAATTCACCTATTTACATAAAACATCCAAAATCTCGTGTTCCGGGTCTAGGAATTGCTTTTGCGAAATAACCACATCTGCTTGGCAAGTTTGACCTCCTTGTAAATTTACAAAAAATTTATATGCTGCTGCTTGAGTTACATAAACATAGACCATTCCTTTACTGTCTACAAAATATGGTTCTGCAGTTTTATCGTTGACGACGACTTGAGCACCACGAACCAAATGTTGCCTTTGTGCATCAATTAAACGAACTGCTATTCGCTTAGTTTGATAAATTGGGAAATTAACTTTATACCCTCGCTGATCTAAACCAACTATTTTCTTCGAAGCATAATCAAAAGTTTCATCCATATTTAATTGGTTCTGATCAAAAGATAAGTCATATTGAATATATGGAATAATATTATGTACAAACATATATCCTTTCTGATTGGTCTTCCCAATCAAAGATGAAGAACGGTAAATATCTAAATCTGCATGATCACTTACATTTAACAAAGCAAATGAATTATTAACATATTTAGTTAAAGCAACCTGATTACCCAACCAAACCAATGCGCCATTAAAATTCACTTGACTTAATCGTCCATCACTATATTCATCATGCGAGAGCCTCAAATCACCAACATTTGTTTTCCACAGTCCGTATCCATTTAAATTCACCTCATTATCCATATGGTTAACACCCACGGTATAATCAAACCCTTCTTGACCAATTGTGGTTCGAGAATAGTTCAAACGGGTACTTTCATTTTGTGTATAATGATCCAAAGTTAGCCGACGTCGATCACCCCAATCATAGTTAAAGACAATATTAAATCCTGAATCGCTATCCCCACCAAAATCTTTAAAATATCCAAAAGCGACATCTAACTTCGGTGTCAATCTCTTACCTAAACTCAGATTAAGCACTTTACGATCATCAAGACTCACTTCATCATTGTTATAATAAGTCTGATCAATATAATTTAATCCTACACTATCCAAATAATTAAGATTTGTAAGAGTCAAATAAAATAGATTGGTCATTTTTTTATACGTTAGAGTATCCTCAAGATCTAAATACCTATATTCTTTTGAATATATTTGACTTTGCATACCCACAGACCACCAAGCAAAGTCACGACTTATTCCTAAAGAAGCTGCATAACCATTATTATCATCTGCGTTACTTCCTGATAATATCGTATCTAATAAAACATAATTCTTAATGGCTTGAGTCCACAATAAACTCACATTTTGGACTTTATCGCTATATAGCATATCCGTACCAAGCGTCGAGTAATCATTAATTCCTCTACGATATAAAAGCTTAGTAAAAAAATCTCGATAATCACTTTCCACTTCATCATATCCGTACCGAAGTTTACCTATAGAAATATTAGATCTCTTGCGAAAGTAAAAACCACCTCAATCTAAGTTTCATGAGATATCAGAACTTAAACCGTTTTTCAGATTTTGAATTTAAACGCTTGGTTGGCGTACCTCGACCAGTTTTTACCGAAATGGTAGAGGTTTTAGAAAAAGCAGAATCACTCAAAAAGAAATCAGGTCGTCCTCATACTTTAGCTATAGAGGATCAGTTGTTATTAACGCTCAATTACTTACGCAACTACAGTACTCAACTGGAATTGGCGGCACACTACCATATCGCTGAAAGTAATGTGAATCGAACCATTAAAAAGGTTGAAGATGCATTGATGAAATCAAGATGTTTTACTCTGCCAAAACGAAGCATTACCACAGCAGACGAACACTTTAACTGGGTCATTATCGATGCGACAGAATGTTCAATAGAACGCCCGAAAAAAAAATCAGAGTAAGTTCTACAGTGGTAAAAAGAAGAAACATACGCTAAAAGCACAAGTGATCTATCATCCGAAGAGCAAACAAATCATAGGGCTAGATATATCGAATGGCAGTCAGCATGACATTAAACTGGCAAGAAAAACGGTTAAGAAATTCAAACATTGTGAATATGTTATGACCGATTTAGGGTACTACGGATTAGAGCAAGATGGCTTTAAATTATTGATGCCAATAAAGAAAAAGAAGAATATACCCTTATTTGATGTTGAGAAAAAGTACAATAAAATGATTGGAAAAATACGAGTTGTGATCGAACACATCAATAGTCAATTGAAGACATTTAGAATATTAAGTGAACGCTATCGAAATAGACGGAAAAGATTCGGTTTACGCATTAACTTAATCGCTGCACTGGTAAACCGGATAAATTTTCAATAATGACTTTCGCAAGAGATCTATTAAATTCATCCAACTTTGGCTTTAACAAACGGTTATTAATATATATAGGAAAATTTCGAACAGTCCGATTACCCAGAATATCTTCTACAACAATTTGTGCATTTCCTGATTTATTTAATAAACCACTGGTTGGTAGTGAATAATTTCCAGGTCCAACATTTTCTCGATACAGATTGACTCCATTCAAATATAAATCAACCGTTGAAGGTACTGCAGCACTCCCCTGTAATGTTGGGCTATTCCAGTACACAAAGTCTGGGCGTGCGATATAATTG
This sequence comes from Acinetobacter sp. YH12070, assembly GCF_013419625.1. Taxonomy (NCBI): domain Bacteria; kingdom Pseudomonadati; phylum Pseudomonadota; class Gammaproteobacteria; order Moraxellales; family Moraxellaceae; genus Acinetobacter; species Acinetobacter sp. YH12070. Next base: position 42,603 of record NZ_VOZT01000030.1, read on the forward strand.
GTTCCAAAACTAAGCCCACCAAAGCGAAATGAATTATTTAAACTGTTTAAAGATGTCGTGTTATCTCCTAATGTCAAACGCCAAAATTTATCAGGGAATTCTAATTCAAATACACTTTCAACCCTGAGAAATTTACTCTCAGTATCAAGAGGATTATTTCTATAAATAAATGAATTTTTAAATAACCAATAATCTTTAAAAATACCAAGCTCTGCTAAGGTATTAAACTCTTCTTCAACCTCATCACGTGAGTACAACAAGCTATAATTTAAAAATCCACCAAAGCTTGCTTTACTCGGCGTGTTGTACACAAAATTATTGCTCGAATTGGCGAAGTACTCAGCGGGAATGGTAATATTTAAGCTCTGGAGTGATGGATCTTCAGTGAAGGTAATGGAAGGGCTTGCCAAACTACAAAAATCTTTTTTAACACTGTCCTTTTCTAACTTTTCAACCACAATTCCAATATTTGATAATGCTGTACATTCAATAAATTTTTTTCCTAAACGATCAAAAGCAACACTTTCCACTCCATAGTCCACACCATTGACCCAAATATTGACAATGGCTGTGTTGAGCTGCTGGTCTGACGTTGGTGTAAGCACTTCAGCACTTAAGCTCACTTGGCTTACAGTAACAACCATAAATAAAAAAAAATTTCTTTTTATCATAGCATCACCCTTTGATCATAAATTCTAAGTATTTCTCATCATCTTCTGTTTTAATTTTAATTTTAATTTCACCATTAGTTTTAAAACCTTCTAATGGTATTTCAATAGTATTACCACCAAGCACATATTGGCTTAGTGCCATTTTGGTCATCGTTATACCTTTAGCATCTATAACCTGTAACTCAGTCAACTTAACATGAGAGCTCCCCTTATTTTCAACATAGATTATTTGTGATACATCTGCCTTTTTCAAATTAACTGAAAGTTTAGGGTCTGCTTGAGGTCCCACAAATAAAGGCAATGAAAAGTTAAATAAAAAGTTAATCGCTGTGTTTTCAGCAACTGGCGTTACTTCTTTAAAGATGACTCGCCACGTACCTTCAGTTGCCAATACTGGTGGCTGAGTAAATCCAACACGCACCAACTGCTTTGACTCAGGCTTAAGTTCAAAAATTTTAGGGTTAAATAAGATCGATTCATCTTCGATCAATATATCTTCACCTTTATTATCTTGAGACCACTTAAAAGCTAAAACCTCAAAAAGTTTTGATGTCGATAAACCCGTGCTTTCCACAACTACAGTTGTACTTTTTTGTCTTGTAGGGTCTTTAAGATACATTTGAATGGGTGAACCGTACCGGGTTTGTCGGAGACCACTTTTCTTGAGAGAATGTCCCGATGAAAAAAGTAAAATACACCCCTGAAATCAGAGATAGAGCGGTTCAATTATTGATTGAATCTGAAAAAGATTATCC
>NZ_VOZT01000031.1:0-43518 GCF_013419625.1 Acinetobacter sp. YH12070
ATTTTGATTATCATCTTAAAGAAACAGAATGGCGTTGGATGAGGGAGCCTAATGAGCTAGCAACAGAGTTGTGGGACCTCATTAGGTAAAACTAAGTGCAAATCTGCTAGTCTAGAGCCTTAACATTTAACCCATAAGCATCTCGTAACTTGTCATAGCCTTTTCCTCAAATTCAGACTATAAAGAACTCATAAAATAAAAAGACCCCACTTTTCAGGATGAATGATGACGAGAACCACTCAATTCTCAGGCATATTTATACTTGCCCTGCTGGCAGCAATTGTCGCGACATTTTGCGATGCGATTCATGTCTATACCCAAACGCTTAATTATCCCAACCCATTATTTTTCCATCAGGCTTGGTGGGTATTCCCCGGCTTTTTTATTGCCTTTGCTTTCATGGCATATAGCTATATTCAACTTACGCAACGACTTAAACACAATGTGATGACTCAGCTCAGTTGCCATCATGACGGCACTGCGCCACTCGTCGAGAGCCTAATACTATTTACCATCGTCTATATACTCAGCGGATTTGGCAATTTTCATCCAGAAGCACTTTGTTGGATTTTTTACCTGAGCTTTTTTATTCGCTGGCTATTTAGCTATGAGCGTACATGGCTACTGATATTAGCCATCATGCTTGCCATTGGCGGTATGTTCTTTGAAGGACTATTAGCTGAGTTTGCTTTAGTGAAATATCGCCATGAAGATATTTACAATGTGCCGTATTGGCTGGGTGGCGTATATATGCATGGCGCATTTGCCTTACGTGCAGGCATGCGTCGTTTTGTTTACCGTTAATTTTTTAAATTTGGAAGATTTAGACATAAAAAAAGACCACTCAATCGGAGTGGTCTTTTTTTGAATATGGTGGCTATGACGAGACTTGAACTTGTGACCCCCGCATTATGAGTGCGGTGCTCTAACCAACTGAGCTACATAGCCTTAAACTGTGCGCGCATTATGGAGGGATATTTAAATATCGTCAAGCCCATAATGCGCGTATTTGATCAAAATTTGTTGAAGTGAACCGATAAGCCGGGTTCTGTCGAGGACGATCATTCCTCTAGGCGTACAATCACTCATACGCTCAAGCGACCTACCCGGATCCAGCATGGGCCATGCCTAAAGGATCCCTATTTGGTCTTGCTTCCGGTGGGGTTTACCATGCCATGAACTGTTACCAGTCATGCGGTGCGCTCTTACCGCACCCTTTCACCCTTACCTCCGATTTCGATTGCTCGATACCATAATGAAGGCGGTCTACTCTCTGCTGCACTTTCCGTCGGCTCACACCGCCCAGGCGTTACCTGGCACCTTGCCCTATGAAGCCCGGACTTTCCTCCCCTGCTTTAGTCACGGAGACCTATACACAGCAGCGATCGTCTGGTTCACTTCGGGGCGCATTCTAACAAATCTGACAACTAATTGCTTGATGTTTTTTGAGCAGTTAGTTTTTCGTACTTTTGTTGAAGCTGTTCCTGAGTTTCAGGATGAGCCGGATCCAATGGAATACAATCCACCGGACAGAACAACTGACACTGCGGTTTATCGTGATGCCCAACGCATTCCGTACACAAATCAGGGTTAATCTCATAAATGAGTTCCCCCATGAAAATCGCCTCATTGGGGCATACAGGTTCACAGACATCGCAGTTGATGCATTCATCAGTGATATATAAAGACACTCTACCAACCTTGCTGTTGTTTACGCTTAAAGGCTTCCACAACAGCTTGTGGTACAAACTGAGTGACATCACCATTTAAACGTGCAATTTCACGCACGAGCGTAGATGAAATAAACGAATATTGCTCTGATGGGGTTAAGAACACGGCTTCAAATTTACTGTCCAAACGGCGATTCATATTTGCCAATTGAAATTCATATTCAAAATCTGAAACTGCACGTAAACCACGTAACACGGCTGTTGCTTTTTGCTCGTTAAAGAAGTTGACCAACAGCCCATCAAAACCTACAAACTCAACATTTGACAAATGACTTAAAGACTCTTGCGCTAGTGCAACACGTTCTTCCAGACTAAACACAGGGTTTTTGTGATGTCCAATTGCAATTGCCACGACAACTTCGTCAAACATGCGTGATGCACGTGTCACTAAGTCGATATGACCATTAGTAATTGGATCGAATGTGCCCGGATAAATTACACGAGTTTTAGACATCCAGTTGTACTCTGTTATTTTGTAGATGGGTATTTTAACAAAATCTTGATTTATAGGTGAAGTCAGCTTGTAAATTTAAAAACTTCATCTTATTCAAAGTTCGGGTACAATAGTGCTAAGTTTGGAAGTTTTTGATTATGACGAAAGCAGTAGTTAAAAAAAATAGTAGCAGTACGATTGCCCTCAATAAACGTGCGCGTCACGATTATTTCATTGAAGAAAAATTTGAAGCGGGTCTTTCATTACAAGGCTGGGAAGTCAAATCAATGCGTGCAGGTCGTATGACCATCGTAGAAAGCTATATTACGTTTAAAAATGGCGAAGCATTTTTATTCGGCGCTCAAGTGCAACCTTTACTGAGTGCTTCAACGCATGTGGTGCCTGAAGCGACTCGTACTCGTAAATTATTGCTGAACCGCCGTGAAATTGAAAAACTACAAGGTGCGATTAACCAAAAAGGTTATTCATGTGTGCCTTTGGCATGTTACTGGAAAGGTCCTCATGCCAAACTTGAAATTGCCCTAGTAAAAGGTAAGCAGCTTCACGACAAGCGTGCAACGGAAAAAGACCGTGATTGGCAGCGCGATAAAGCCCGTATTTTTCATAAATAAGTTCATTAAAAAAAACCTCCTTCTTGGAGGTTTTTTTATTTTTAAATTGCAGATTTAGCAGAATTTCAACCCACCAAAACAGTTGGTCCGAACTTCCTGGTTCCCCAAGACTTGATTTTTTAAAGTTAAATTGGCCGCACCTGCATTGCTGAGGTTAATTGAACCGACATTTTTATAAATCGGTAAACCAAATGCAGCACCAACAGCAGAACCTAACGGAATATAAATCGGTTCATTGGTTAAAATTTGCGATACTTTTTCTGCAACTTGTGGCAAGACGCCTGAAATATCTACTTCAGATGTTGGATTTAATTTACCAATATTGATCGGGTCTTTAAATGACATCCACCAACCTGTACGTGCAATATCATCTGCATTGGCATCTGGCCAACTGATATCTTGAGATTGAAGCGATAAATAACCGGCTGTGCCATTTAATGGAATGTTATGAATCATATTTAAGGCTTGCTCAAAGGTAATGTTCATTTTCAAACCATCAATTGATGAGCCCGAATCCATAAAGAACTGCGCCCCTTCAACCCATAACAAATTGCGGTCAAGTTTGACCTGCATGCTACCGCTATCTCGATTGAGCTGAATCGATGGCACAGTCGCACTGATATTTTTGGCAATGGCTTGAGTTTGTCGTTTTCCATTAATCGTAATTTCAGGAACGGTAAACGGCACATTCATTGAAGGAATTTTTAATCCTTGACTATTTTCAGGTTGGCTGACAAAGCTACGATCATTGTTCCAAATCGTATTAATCACCAAATTCCCCGATAAAATCTCGCTGCTACTATCACCAAAGAGCGCTGCTTGGGTCTTTGCTGTTCCTGTGGTCGGTGCAATTTTCATATAACCACTCAGTGACTTAATCCCGTCTGTTGACACACCTGTATTTTGAATACCTGTGGTCAATAAACCCGTAATAGATTCAGCACTGACACGAAAGCCTTTAACTTCGCGTAAAGCGGCTTGTTTAGGGTTTTTAATTGCAAATTCAATAAATGGATTTTTTAGTTTGGCACTTGTTGACGCTCGATCACCATTAAAGACGGGATTACCATTGGCATCGGTCAACGTTACATTACCACTCAGCGCTAGATGACGAATATCAATATCACAGCCATTTGACCCATTTACCCCACCACAGCCGAGTTGCAAACTTTTGACATTGACGTTCAAATCCATGACGGCATCTAAACTGAGTTTGTAGAAACCAATATTTTCATCGACCATTTGTTGGTTGACTAAAATAGGGTCGGTATAGGACATATTCATCAATGCCGCACCATTGATGGCAGACAATTCTTCATCGGCTAATCCCACCAAGCCTTCTGCTGCAAAAACAACGTCAGAAACACATAAGGTCAATGCCATTACTATTGTTTAATCTTTTTTAATATTTACCACTCATCCAGAGTGAAATTTATGAGAAGATTAAATCAATAGCTTTGGCGCAAATGAATGGCAATATGTGACGCACATCACATCTTAGTTATACGAAATGCCAATTTTCACAGATTTTAGGCCAATAAAAACCCCAGTAACATTTCCATCACTAGGGTTTTCAAAGATTTATAAATGATAGTTCAAATAATTTATTTACAAATTAATTAACTTTATTTAACAACAACCCCAGATATTCACCAAACCAAATGGCGGTTTCTAAATCGCCCGTAGGTGGAGTGACTTCAACAGGCGCATTATCCGATTGTGTCATCAAACCTAAAAAGCTCGACATCCGATTTAAATCTGTTGTGCTCCGTCCAGTTGGCATCAATGGAAGACCACTCCACAACATGCCGTGCTGCATGGCAAATAAATTAATTTGCTGCAATACTGCCAATTTATCACCACTTAAGCCGCCACCATTGGTAAAACCAGCAGCCAACTTGCCTTGCCATGTCCGTGCTAACCAGCGTTTAGATGATTGCTCCATGAATAATTTCATTGCCGCACTCATACTACCCATATACGTTGGGCAACCAAAGACTATGGCATCTGCGCTGTCCAACACATCCCAATCCACATGTTCTACATTCATGAGATGGACTTTTACACCCGCTTTTTCAGCACCTTGCGTAATATATTGGGCTACTTTAGCAGTATGTCCATATGGACTGTGATAAACAACAGCAAGAGATTTAGCAGTCAAAGACATAACAATTAAAAGTCGATAGATTCAGTCAAGTTTAGCATTTTCACGCCATAAAAACGAATGTTGCCATACGACCTGTTTTTGCTTCTCTACGGTATGAATAATATTGATCCGCTTGGCTGAATGAACATTGGTCTCCACCCAGTACAGTTTTAACACCATGTAATTTAAGTATATAAGTGGCTATAGAATACAGGTCCGCATAGTACTTCCCTGCTTTAACACCTTCTTTAAAAGCTGTCTCTAGTTCAGGATACTTGGAACAAAAGGCCGTCTTAACTTCAGCACCGATCTCAAAACAGTCTTGGCTAATGGCTGCACCCAACCAGGCCACAACAGGCTGACTTTGCATAGCTACAATAGTATTTTCAACAATACCGTGTGCTAAACCTTTCCAACCTGCGTGTAAGTTGGCAACTTCGCTTCCATCCGCATTAACTAATACTATCGGCAAACAATCTGCTGTCATCATCATTAATACGTGGTGCTTACGCTGAGTTGTCATACCATCGCCTTCAGGCGCAGTAAAATACATTTGCTCATTAATCGTATGACAAATGGTACTATGAGTTTGATTCATCCAACTGATTTTATCCACGCCATAGCCTGCAAAGTCTTGAAGCAATTGCATCCGGTGTTTTTGCACACGTGCAGGATTGTCACCAACATGCAAAGCAAGGTTAAACCCTGCTAATTCAGGTACATCTGATGACTGCATTTGCTCATGATGTACACGTGTTTGGCCCACATATACGCCGTGTGGCAGTCCCTGAACAAATTGCATGTTGTCGTCCTTTGTAACTATAGCGAGTAAATCAGTCTTAAGCTTAGTAAGCTTTATTTTCTGTACGGAGCACTTCAACTAAATGATTGAAGTCTTCTGGCCATGGTGCATCAAACATCATGTCTTCACCTGTACGTGGATGAACTAAGCCCAGTTGCACAGCATGCAATGCCTGACGTTTAAAGCCACGCAAAGTGTCGTCAAGTAATTGTGATGCGCCTGCTGGCATACGTACACGTGGCATATAAACGGGATCGCCAACAAGACCATGACCAATATACATCAGATGCACACGAATTTGATGTGTACGACCTGTCTCAAGACGTGCTTGAATACGAGTAAAGTTTTGGAAACGTTCTTTCACATTATAGTGAGTCACTGCTTCTTTACCGCCTGGTAACACCGCCATTTTTACGCGATCAACCGGATGACGTTTAATTGGCTCATCAATCGTGCCACCTGCAATAATATTGCCGTACACTACAAGATCATAAACGCGATAAACAGACTTTTTCGCAAGCTGCTTACTCAATGAAAATTGTGACTCTAAGTTTTTAGCTACAACAAGTAGACCTGATGTATCCTTATCAATACGATGAACTAAGCCCGCACGTGTAAGTTCAGCCGATTTTGGATAATGATGCAAAATTGCATTCACTAACGTTCCACTACTATTACCTGCACCCGGATGTACTACCATACCGACAGGTTTATTAATCACCATAATATCGTCATCTTCATAGACAATATTGAGTGGAATATCTTCAGGTAAGCTACGGGTTTGTGCCTCTAACTCGACGTCTAAAGTCAGTAACTCTGTGCCTTCGCATTTGTACTTTGGTTTCACAGTGTTACCATTGACCAACAAATGGCCCTCTTTGAGCCACTGTTTTAGCTTTTCACGAGAAAAATCAGTCCAAACCAGTGCTGAAACCTGATCAATACGTTGTCCTAAATAGCTTTCATCCAATTGAAATTGCAACGATAAACGTGTTGCAGTTGAGTCTGAAGTATGGTTATCTGCATCCTCAGAATCTTCAAGTAAATTGAAATCAGTTTCAGGGAAATTAGAATTGGAAGATTGTGCTTGACTCATTTGCTCATTCAGACAAAAGTGGTTTAATAGTTCAATTGTAGCTCATTGCCCGTATTAACAGAGGAATTTTTATGTCGCTACCAAAATATAAAATGACAATGCTTGCTCTAACAATAGGCATTGCATCGGCAATGGTAGGCTGTAGCAGTAATCCAAAGAAAGAAGTGGTCGACACAGGTCCACAATCAAGCGAACAGATTTATATCGAAAAAGCACAAAAAGCGCTTGAACGTAACCAATATACAGATGCAGCAAAACACCTTGAAGCTCTAGAGACCTATTACCCTACAGGTAACTATGCGCAGCAAGCACAACTTGAACTATTGTATGTAAAGTTTCAGCAAAAAGACTATGAAGGTGCGATTGCACTTGCAGACCGTTTTATTCGTATGAACCCACAGCATCCGCAAGTTGATTATGCGTACTACGTGCGTGGTGTTTCAAACATGGAGCAAAACTACAATGGTTTGCTTCGCTATACTTCTTTAAAGCAATCGCATCGTGATGTGAGCTATCTCAAAGTGGCTTATCAAAACTTTGTCGACTTTATCCGTCGCTACCCATCGAGCGAATATGCAGTCGATGCCGCACAACGTATGAAGTTCATCAGTCAAGAATTGGCTGAAAGCGAAATGAATGCGGCACGTTTTAATGTGAAGCGTAAAGCATGGCTAGCTGCTGTTGAACGTTCACTTTGGGTGATCGAACATTATCCTCAAGCACCACAAGTTCCAGAAGCTCTAGCGACTGTAGCCTATGGTTATGACAAACTTGGTGATAAAACCACGTCTCAACAATACATTGACGTGCTTAAACTGAACTATCCAAAACTTGTGAAGTCAGACGGTACGGTCAATATGCGTGCTGCACGTAGTGAAGGCAGCTTCCTTAACCGTGCAACCTTAGGTATTTTCGGTAAAGAAGCACAAACGATGTCTGAGCAAACCTCTGCAGACGCGGTTGAAACTGATGAAGAAAAACGCAGTTTAACCAATCGTTTAAGCTTTGGCTTATTGGATCGTCCTCATAGCGAAAAAACTGAGTCATCAGAATCAGCTGAATAATATAGTCGCAACGAAGGTCGATTTTTCACAAAGGGCAAGTTAGAATACTTGCCCTTTTATCTTTTCAGGATCTACAGATTCGGTTAGATTAAAAGGTATACAATAGTTCGATGGACGATGCTGTACTGCATTCCCACTGAACTTACAGCATTGCTGATTTCAACATATTTCACGAACTGCCCAAATTCAATAGATAGACAGATAAAACAGCATGGCCATTCCTCAACATACAATTGATCAAATTTTAGATCGCACCGATATTGTCGATGTGATTGGTCAATTTGTGAAATTGAAAAAGACTGGACGCACCTACTCAGGATGCTGCCCATTCCATCAAGAAAAATCGCCATCTTTCCATGTCTATCGTGATAAACAATATTTTCACTGCTTTGGTTGTCAGGCCAATGGTAATGCCATCCGTTTTTTAATGGATATTGGTAGCCGTAACTTCATCGAAGTAATGAAGGATTTATCTAGCCAAACGGGTATTGAACTACCGAAAGACAATAACGATTCCAATAAACTCAAATATAAACGCGAATCTAAACCCAAACCTGTACAAAAACCTGCAATCGAAGCAAAAGCTCTGCCACCCAAAACAGGCGAAACCGACACAAATCCTGCTGCAGTAAATTTCGAACACGACCCATTTGCTGAGTTTCAAAATAACGAAGATGCCTTTTATGGGAACGATCCGTTTGCTCACTTTGACCAAGTTACCAATGGATTTGAAGATGTACTGCAAGACGGAAACTTATATGACTTGCTGGAAAATGTCGCACAGTTTTATGAGCAACAACTTCCGCTCAGTCCAATTGGGCAAGCTTATTTTAAACAACGGGGTCTCAGTGCAGACACCATCGCCTATTGGCGCTTAGGCTATGCTCCTGAAGATTGGCAACATCTGGAAAAAGCCTTTCCACAAGATATCGAAGGACTCAAACTTCTCGGTTTGATTCGCACCAGTGATAGTGGTCGTGACTTTGACCTACTGCGCGAGCGGGTGATTTTCCCGATTCGAGATGCGAAAGGTCGTGTGGTCGGTTTTGGTGGTCGTGCCCTAAATGATGAAATCAAACCGAAGTACATCAACTCCCCTGACTCTGAAGTTTTCCATAAAAACCAGTTACTTTATGGTTTATACGAAGGCCGTAAACAAAAAGCCCAAGATTGGTTAATGGTCGAAGGTTATATGGATGTGATTGCCCTACAGCAATATGGCATTCATGGCGCTGTAGCGACTTTAGGGACAGCCAGTAATACTGAACATTTAAACATTTTATTTAAGCAAAATAGCCGTATTACTATTGCATTTGATGGTGATGCCGCAGGTCAAAAAGCAGCTCGTCGTACGCTCGAAATTGCACTGCCATTACTGAATGATGGACGTGAACTTAAATTCTTTGTTTTGCCAAATGACCACGACCCAGATTCACTGATCCGCCGTGAAGGTATTGAAAATTTTCGACGTTTACTGGACACCTCACCGCTACTTTCTGAGTTTGTTTTTGCACATTTAACGCAAAATCATAATGTTGCTTCGCCTGAAGGTAAAAGTCAGGTGATGGGTGAACTCAGACAACTGACTGAACTGTTGCCGAAAGGTGGTTCATATCGTTATTTGCTACAGCAATATTTCCGTGAAAAATTAGGGTTTAGCCGAAAGTGGCAGCCTCAAGTCAATAATGATGCATCATTGAGCTTTAGTACAAAAATTGATGCCGAAGAATATGTGATTGCGATTTTAATCAATCATCCTTATCTCTACATTCATTTTGAGCCTTTACGCGCCTTAGTTTCACAAGATCTCTTGCTTTATCACGTTTTAAATATTTTCAATGTGATTTTTGATGAATTGCCTGATGACCCAGAGTTATCGACCTATTATGTACTCGGTGCATGTGCAGCGCATCATCATGAATTACAACATATTTTAGAGCATGCCAATATCAGTGACTATACGTCATCACCTGAACAGGCAGATAAACTTGCAGCAGATTTATCGACAAAATTGCAATATCAATTCTTACAACTCAAGATCAAGTCGAATAAGTTTTCTAGCCTTGCTGAAATGCGTAATTTAAAACAACGTATTTATGATATTGATAAAAAAAGATCGCTCACCCTCCTTGAAGATTAAGTTTTAACTTCAAGTTCAAGCTGTGAACAACATACTATTCAATGAATCAGCTTATTTATTTCTTTGGTTTACGGCGATTTTCAGCAACATTGACTAAATCTTGTTCTAACATTTCAAAATAAGCAGGGTCTTCCGCCATCGCTGCATTGCGCAGCACGATAGAGGTCGGATGCAATAGCTTTTGGGTTAAACGATGCGACATTTCTTGCATAATCTTCGCAGCATCTTCACCCTTTTGTAGACGATTCAGCGCCAAAGTCAGTTCTTCTTGACGTAATGACTCACCATGTTCACGGTATGCATGAATCGTCGAACCAGCCAAATTCACTTTTTGCTGTGTGATTAAATCTGTCGCAAGCTGATTGACCATCACTTCGGCTTCAACTGCCGCCTGACGACGCTGAGCCAAATTTTCTTCAATGACAGTTTGCAGGTCATCGACACCATATAAATAAACGCCATCTAGACTTTCAACTTTGGCTTCAATATCTCGTGGTACAGCCAAATCAACCAATAGCATTTGTTTATAACGACGTTTTTTCAGTGCTGCTTTGACATCCGCAAAATAAATCACTTGATGCAAGCTTCCGGTACAACTTGAAATTACATCTGCACGATGTAAATTGTCTGCCAAATCTGCAAAATCAATAATTTCAACTTCTACACGATGAGCAATCTCTTGCGATAAAGCTTCGGCACGGGCACGTGTACGGTTACAGATAATAATTCTGCCCACACCCATTTCGGCCAAATGCTTTGCAACCAAGCTATTCATTTCACCAGCAGCAACAATCATCACCGTCAATTTTTCAGGCTGACTAAAGACCTGTAAAGCGAGCTGAGCAACAGCATAGCCCATCGACACCGCATGACTTCCAACGGCTGTTTCAGAACGCACACGTTTTGCCGCATAAAAGGCATATTCAAAAATACGGTTTAAATTTGGGGAAACGGTTTCGGCATCTTTGGCTAAGGACAAAGCCGTTTTGACTTGACCTAAAATTTGAGGCTCACCAAGCATGAGCGAATCCAAGCCGCTAGCCACACGCATGAGGTGTGTCACCGCTTGTGCATTTTCATAACGATACACATGATTTGACAATTGCTTTACATCGATACCATTTGATTGGGCGAGCCAATTCAATACCACGTCTGCATTTTCAGACATCGCATAGACTTCGGTACGATTACATGTAGACACCACCACCATGTCATTGAGTTCAGGCGTATGGCTTTGCTGTTCAAGCAGTGCAGTTAACTTTTCAGGGTTAAATGCAATCTGTTCACGCAGCTCTACAGAAGCGGTTTGATGGTTGACACCCAATGCAAAGAAAGACATATCAGATCATCATTTCGCTAAATTTATGCTATTGTGCAACATCGGTGTCATAAAAAGCATTACTTGGATCAAGAAAAATTGCGTCTAACAAATAGCCGACTGAACGGCCAGACAATAAAGCAGTATTCTACCACATTCTTACTTGTCGGTAGCATGGCTTCTACTGCCCCAATTCGGGCCGTGGGAGAAGTTTACCATGCAAATTCAGGATATGATGCAATTAAACAAAGTATGATTGCGGAATTTGCCTTAGCCTATAACGACATTCCAACCGCGCTTCATAACTACACCGTGCTTGCAATCAAAAGTAAATCCACCATGGTCAAACAACGTGCTTTAAACGTTGCAATTGAGCAAAATGATCTACAAGCAGCTTTAGACATTGCCACACATTGGGTCGTCCAAGAACCTGAAGATGTCCCGGCATTATTTTATTTATCACATATTGCCCTGAAAGCCCATGAATATGAGCTTGCCGCAGAAACACTTGATAAAATTTTAACCATTGACCCGAATGCAGATTTAGAACAAATTTTGGCGGGTATTTCCCCTGAGTCAGAGGAAGATCGTGCTTATCTGATCCAAGCACTGACCGCCAGCAAAGAAAAAACCAATCCCTCTATTTTGGTCTTAGTCGCAGGTTTACAAGCTCAAAATGGTGCCTTTGCTGATGCCTTAGACACCATTAATTTAGCACTAAAAAAACGCCCGAAAGTGACTGGCTATATCTTAATGAAAGCCAATTTACTTATGTCATTAGGTGATGAAGAAGAAACCTTAAAATGGTTCGAAAAATCCAGCCGTAAACACCGCAACAATATGGAAGTTCGCTTAGCAGAAGCAAAATATTTAATTAAAATCAATCAGTCAGAATTAGGTCTAGAAAAACTCGAAGATATACTAAAGAAATGGCCATCTGCTGAAGAACCGCTATTTATGGCAGGTTTGACCAGTATTGACTTAGAGCTTTATGAAAAAGCCGAAAAGTATTTGGTGGAGTTACGTTATTCGAGCAAATACCAAAATGAAGCGTATTACTATCTCGCAGTAAATGCTGAACGCAAACAGCATTATGAAACGGCAAAAGCCTATTATCGCCTTGTAGATGGCAGCCTTTATACGGTTTCACGGCGCAATATGATCAGCATTTTTAGCCGGCAAAATAAGCTGCATGATGCGCTGCGTTTTTTAACCCAAGAGCGGGTTAATTATCCTCAACATGCCAGTTTTTTATATCTTGCTCAGGCAGATATTTTAAAACGCATGAACAATAAAAAAGCAGCAGTTCGTTTGCTTGATGAAGCGGTAAAAAACTTGCCCGAAGATCCTGAGCTCATTTATGCCGAAGTTCTACTGCTCGACGCCCATCAAGATAAAGATAGACTCGACCAATTACTAAAACAATTACTTGAAATTGAACCCAATAGCCCGACCTATTTAAATGCATATGCCTATACCTTGGCGGTACAAAATAGACGCTTAGATGAAGCCCGAAAATACGTCGAACATGCCTTAGAATATGCTCCTGAGCAAGCCTCAATTTTAGATACGTTCGGTTATATTTGTTATTTGCAAAATGATTTTAGTACATCTGCATCTGTTTTGGCCAAAGCGTATGAACTGAGTAATAGTTTAAAAATTGGCATTCGCTACGCACGATCAGTCTTCATGCAAGGTGATATGAATAAGTTTGACGCGTTGTTACAACAACTCCAACAAAAACATCCGAATGATCCGCAATTAGAGCAACTACATTCGTTATTGTTACCCCAACCCATGAAAAAGAGTTAGAAAGACTTTATGCAAGTATCTTCAAAATTTGGGGTATCTGCCCTGACCTGCTGCGCTTTATTTTTTACCGGTTGTCAGCAATATGTTAAAACACCCGCTCAACCTAGCCCTGAAGAGGTCGCTGCAAATCAATTCAACTTACAAGGTAAGATTGGTGTGCGCACGCCACAACAGTCAGGAAGTGCTTTTTTTACTTGGGTTCAAGACCGCAATGAATATGATATCGAACTGAGTGGCATATTAGGTGTTGGAAAAACTCAAATCAACGGTAAACCCGGTCAAGTTCAACTCAATAGTGCAAAAACCGGTTTGATTGAAGCAGCAACACCAGAAGAATTACTCGAACGTGCTACCGGTTGGCAAGCTCCCATTACCCACCTTGTCGACTGGGTACAGGCGCGCCCTGCAACCACGCAAGCAAAAATTCAACGCGATACTGCGCAGCGCCCACAACAGATTATTGAAGATGGTTGGACGGTTGACCTGAGTTATAATGAAACTGCAACGGTACCGAACAAGTTAATTTTAAAACAAGCACTTGAATCCGGTCAGGAAAACCGTATTACAATGGTGATTCAAAATCGTTAATTTGCCTAAAAGCTGAGCTATGACTTCTGTGATTCGTGTACCTTCTCCTGCAAAACTCAATTTGTTTTTGCACATTACTGGCCGACGTCCGAATGGATATCACGAATTACAAACGATTTTTCAGCTCATCGATTTATCGGATTGGATGGAATTTCACCCACTTGCAAATTCAGCTGATGAAGATTTTATTCAAATTGAGGGCTTAAACAGCGTCAATCTAGAGCAAAATTTAATTTATCGTGCTGCTCAAATACTCAAACCGTTTGCTAAAGCACTGACTGCACAAAAAATCCACATTGAAAAAAATATTCCCATGGGTGCAGGGCTCGGTGGTGGTTCATCCAATGCAGCCACCACCCTAATCGTGCTCAATCAACTATGGAAATGCGGTCTAAATACTGAACACCTTGCAGAGCTCGGCTTACAACTTGGGGCAGATGTTCCCGTGTTTGTACATGGTCTAAATGCATGGGCAGAAGGCATCGGTGAACACTTAACATTCATAGATTTAGCTCAAAAACAGTACATTGTGTTAAAACCTGACTGTTTTATCAGCACTCAACTGCTTTTTTCACAAAAAACGTTGACAAGAGACTCAAAGCCCACTAAATTTTGCGGCTATCAGGAAACACCATCTGATTTTGGAAATAACTTTGAGCCTGTGGCACGAAGCTTATATCCCGAAGTCGATGAAGCAATGCAGTACTTAGATCAGTTCGGTGGAGCAAAGCTTACAGGTACAGGTGCTTGTGTATTTACTGAAGTAACTGAAAATATGAATATTGATGACATATTGAAAAATGCACCATGTAAATCTTACTTGGTTCGCAGTTTACAAGAATCACCATTACGTCATTTTGAAGTTTGATATAGGGGCGTCGCCAAGTGGTAAGGCACCGGGTTTTGATCTCGGCATCCGTTGGTTCGAATCCAGCCGCCCCTGCCATCATTTTTCACCTGTAGATGTAATTGCTGTAAAGTATTAGGGGCGTCGCCAAGTGGTAAGGCACCGGGTTTTGATCTCGGCATCCGTTGGTTCGAATCCAGCCGCCCCTGCCATTTACTTTATTCGCTATTTCATCAATTTAGGGGCGTCGCCAAGTGGTAAGGCACCGGGTTTTGATCTCGGCATCCGTTGGTTCGAATCCAGCCGCCCCTGCCATTAACTTCAAAAAAGACAGAGCATAATTTGCAGTATCTTTGTTGTTTCAACTTGACAAAATACCGCAAAAATATTAAAGTTCTGCCGCATTAGGGGCGTCGCCAAGTGGTAAGGCACCGGGTTTTGATCTCGGCATCCGTTGGTTCGAATCCAGCCGCCCCTGCCATCTAATTCCCTAATTTGCCAACCGCCAAGGGTGCTTCATGCCCAATCTTGTCGTTTTTAGTGGATCTGCACATCCACAATTCGCCCAAAAAGTCGTTAGCCACCTTCACATCCCTCTAGGTGCTGCATCTGTAGGTCAATTTTCTGACGGTGAAATCGCTGTCGAAATTACTGAAAATGTTCGTGGTAAAGACGTATTCATCGTACAACCAACTTGTGCCCCAACTAACGATAACCTTATGGAAATCTTAGTTATGGCTGATGCTTTGCGTCGTGCAAGTGCTGGTCGTATCACTGCTGTCATTCCTTACTTTGGTTATGCTCGTCAAGATCGTCGTCCACGTTCAAGCCGTGTGCCAATTACAGCAAAAGTTGTTGCAGATATGCTCACAACTGTTGGTATTGACCGCGTTGTCATGATCGACCTTCATGCTGACCAAATCCAAGGTTTCTTCGATATTCCTGTAGACAACATCTACGGTACTCCTGCACTTTTAGCAGATCTTCGTCAACAGTCACACGACAACTTAATGGTTGTTTCTCCTGACGTTGGTGGTGTAGTACGTGCGCGTGCTGTAGCTAAGCAAATGGGTGATATCGATCTTGCGATCATCGACAAACGCCGTCAAAAAGCGAATGAATCTCAAGTAATGCACTTGATCGGTGACGTTAAAGGCCGTGACTGTGTCATCGTTGATGATATGGTGGATACAGCAGGTACATTGTGTAAAGCTGCTGACGCACTAAAAACTTTTGGTGCTCGCAAAGTTGTTGCTTACGCAACTCACCCTGTACTTTCTGGTAAAGCTTTAGAAAACTTGAAAAACTCTGTGATTGACGAATTGGTTGTAACAGACACCATTCCGCTTTCAGAAGAAGCTCAAGCTCTTGGTAAGATTCGCCAAGTTTCAGTTGCAAGTATGGTTGCTGAAACAATTCGTCGTATTAACAACGAAGAATCTATTAGCGCAATGTTCGATTCTTATCTATAATATAGCGCTAAATTTAAAAGCCCTACCTTTTGGTGGGGCTTTCTATCACTAGACTGGTCGAAGGTCTAGTCAATTAAACTTAAATAGGAATGTCTATCATGGCAAACTTCGTATTAAATGCAGTAGCACGTGAAGAAGCAGTACAAGGGAAAGGTTCGAGCCGCCGCCTTCGTCTTCAAAATAAAGTACCAGCAATCATCTACGGTGGTGCAGCTGAACCTGTAGCAGTTACTTTGGAACTTCGCGAACTTGTTAAAGCTTTAGAAAACAACGCATTCTTTGAAGAAGTTGTTGAAATCAACATTGACGGTAAAGCTGAAAGCGTTAAAATCCAAGCTTTACAACGTCACCCAGCTAAAAACACTCCTATGCACGCTGACTTCAAACGCGCATAAGTGTTAAATGGTGTAAATGAGTGAGTAAACTTTCACTGATTGTTGGTTTGGGTAACCCAGGTTCTGAGTATGCCCAAACCCGCCATAATGCAGGCTTCTGGTTTGTAGAACGTCTTGCAGAACAATATGGCATCCAACTTAAAGCTGATCCTAAATATAAAGGCATCAGTGGTCGTGGTAATATCGAAGGTCAAGACGTTCGTCTGCTGTTACCTACAACCTTTATGAACCTCTCTGGTCAAAGTGTTGTTCCCTTCGCCAAATTCTATCAAATTGCTCCCGAAGCAATGCTTATCGCACACGATGAACTTGATATGAACCCTGGTGTCATTCGCCTGAAAACTGGCGGTGGTCATGGTGGTCATAATGGTTTGCGCGATATCGTCCCGCATATTGGTCCAAATTTCCATCGTTTACGTATTGGTATTGGTCATCCTGGTTCTAAAGAACGTGTCTCAGGCCATGTCTTAGGTAAAGCACCAAGTAGTGAACAAGGTTTAATGGATGATGCTATTGCACATGCCTTATCACGTACTAAATTGTTGGTAAGTGGTGAGATTCAGCAAGCCATGAACCAGATCAACGCTTACAAATAGAACTGACAATTCCACAAATTGTTGAACAATACTTATTGCCATCTGAATGATTTCAGAGCAAAATGCGCTTGCATTTGACTGCTCACCCAGCATTCAAGAGATTGTTCCACCATAAGATACGATCTTAGGTCTACCAAGGAGACGCTAGCCATGCTATCTCGTTTATTAAAAGCTAAAATCCACCGTTGCGTCGTTACACAAGCAGAATTACATTATGAAGGTTCTTGTGCAATTGACGGTATTCTTCTAGATTTAGCCGGTATCCGTGAATATGAAGAAATTCATATGTGGAACGTGACTAATGGTAAGCGTTTTACCACTTATGCCATTCGTGGTGAAGAAGGTTCTGGCATTATCTCTGTAAATGGCGGTGCTGCTCACCAAGCAGATATTGGTGATTTGATGATTATTGCAACTTTTGGCGATTTCACAGAAGCTGAAGCAAATGCACATAAGCCACGTTTAGTCTATGCGAACCCAAATAACACAGTGAACCACACAGCGAACTGTATTCCAGTTCAAGTTGCTTAATTCAAGCATTCAAAGATTCTAAATGCCCGCAAATTTGCGGGCTTTTTTATGCGATCAATCACATAATCCGCTTTTATTCACTTCGTGGCCCCTTCCACCAAACTTTCTTCTGCTCACACAGAAGTGACTGCAGGTTTTCACCCACTAGACCCACCAATAAAGGCTGACCATTTTCCTGTACTTTCAGCTCTGCAAATTGCGCATCGCGATAGCACGGTTCCAAGCCTTCGGCAAACAAAAAGCTGCTTGCAGCGGGATATAAACCCTCAAATCTATTGTCAGGATTTTTGAGCACCAGTTTTGTAGATGAGCTTGGATACTGCACTAATAACTTTGGATTGAAACTGGTTCGAATCACTCTACGCTGTGCATCAAGCTGCACATAACTCACAATACTTTTTTGATCGACAAAATAGTCACGGTGTACATTTTCTTCTTTGTTCGCTTTGGCAGTCTGCCCATTAGCAGATTGCTCTTCAGAAGGCTGACCACCAAAATAGAGCTGATAATTCAAGGCCATATAATCTCCTTGAATCAAAGAGCGAGGATCGACCGGTTGCAGCTTTACATAAATACTCTGACTGTTTGCCAGATGCCATTCATGCCGTGCAATCATCAGTACAAATAAAAGAATACTGAGTACAGCCAAACCAATAGGAAGCATTTTTTTATTGAGTATGTTCATCATGCTCCTTCCCCTTGTTTATGCTGTATCGCAGTTAACATTTTGGTGATGCCAAGCAGCAAAAGACCAGAGATCAAAATCGTTAAACTTTTCAGTAAAAAGCTCAACCCTAAATTGTAATACAGCATCCATAAGCTAAAAATGATCAACACGATGCAAAGGGCTTTAACCAAAGATTGCTGATAGACCTGCGCCCATGCCAATAAAACCAATAACAAGAAAATTTCAAAATAGCCCATCGCAATCAGCACAAGGCCCAATAGCAGTAACAGCCATTTTTCGCTCCCCGCCTGTTTTTTCTGATTTGCGATGTAAAGGCCAAGCCAAACTACAGGCAACAGATAACCGATAAACAGGTCAAGAACACCATGTTGGGTCTGTTCAAACTGTAGAATGTTATTTGACAAGGTCTGCAACACCACACCCGCCAATACGATGCATAACATCCACAACACAACACTTTTTCGATACATCGAGTGCAACCAAGCTGTTGCACTCCCGAGCAAGAAAATCAGTAGAATATAATTCAATCCAATCACAGCTAAGATGACATGTTCATCGCTCATAAAAAGATCGGCATCAAATAGTGTGGCCACTGCAAGGCCATATCCTGCAATGAGTTGAATAAAAACAATAAACCAATGCATTCGACTAAACAAACAGAGCAAGATAACGCCAATTTGTAATACTAAAATAAACCCAATGCTATCGGTCAAGCTCTCTGTATGTATGAAGACCGCAGATTGGCCACATACCCATAAGCAGTAAGCAAATTGGCGACTAAAGATACTTTTAGCTCGTCGAATCAACCACCAAGCCACAGCCACAAAAACTAAGCCCATGACGATTGAAAACGCCTTCCAATAGGTCAGCAATAAGCTCGATAAAATAATGCCTGCGAACCATGCCCCAATCGCTAAAGGAATAACTGCAAATTTAGTCTGTGGCAGAAATTTCATCAGTGCCCAACTGATCACCGCAAACCAAGCAAATATCAGCAAGGCAAAAACCAACAATCCTGCACTCGAGTCAGATAAAATATGTTCTGCCCATTGGAAAATCAAAATACTGAAACTCGCGGCGAGACCTGCAGCTTGTAAACTGGTTTCTAATGCACGATGTTGTCGATAAAAATAGATAATCAGATAAATTGGAAGCAACAATGCAAAAATTAAATATTGCCATTGATACTGCTCTGCCCCATTTCCGCAGTATAAAAACATGCAATACATCGACATTAGTGTAATAAATGCAACAAATACAAAGCGCAGTGCAGCATAATATTTCAAACACAAGGTCACACATATTGCGGTCAATACATTCATGCAGAGTAAATACCACCATGAATGATCAACGATTAAATAGCTTTGTTTAAAATATAAAAATAATGCCAATTGACTGATCAAACACAGTAACGCAAAGACTCCAATATTCGGTCGAGATAACCAAGGTAAAAGCAGCAAAGCCCAGACCAAAAATAACAGATAACTGTCTGCTCCTGTTTGATAGACCTGCCCAATCACAGCTAAACTTAATCCGAGCAACAAAGCACTTAAAGCATCTAAGCTTTGCTGAATCCAAGCATGCCTTACAAAATATACACTCGTCACAGCACTCAGTACCAACAGCAACATTGGAATTGCCAATTGAATAAATTTGGGTAACATCAGCCAGTTTGCCGCGATCAAATACACGAAACTGGCTGCTATCAGTGCAACACCGATCACTTGCAGATACCGAATGACCTGTACATCTTGGAACAGATCTGTTGAAAACTCTTGATCTAACTGTGAACGATGCAGCTTTATATTCTGCTGCTGAGAATGCTGAGGAAGCGTCATTTTTTATCATTATGCAATCATGGTTGATTTATCGGCACGATAGCATGCTTTGGCACACTTTATAAAAATGCTTACAAATCCAATCTTATAACTTTACTTATCTAAAATTTTGCAAATGATTCTACGCAATAATTCCCCATCACCACACAAACAGGTCTATACTCAAGACACATCGCTTCAGGGCGGGGTGAAACTCCCCACCGGTGGTAAATTTGCTGGGTTGAACGCCCTGCAAAAAGCCCACGAGCCAATCGTTTAAACGCGATTCGCAGATCAGGTGCAATGCCTGAGCCGACGGTATAGTCCGGATGAAAGAAGACGACGTCACATCTCTATATCATTGATCATTTTCAATATATATCGTAACGCCACTATTTCACATGTCCTGAAATGTTCAACCGTATCTAAAATTTACGCGAGCGTTTCAATGTCTAGTTTAATTCAACCCGAAATTTTCTTTTCTGCCCTTCCACCTGCAGAACAGCGCATGCTGCAAGCCTTAGAAGACATTCGTCATGGCAAGCCTGTTTTAGTCATGGACGATTTTGACCGTGAAAATGAAGCCGACCTGATTGTTGCTGCAGAAACACTCACTGTAGAAACCATGGCACGTATGATTCGTGACGGTTCAGGGATTGTCTGCCTGTGTTTAACCGATGCTCAGGCTAATCATTTAGAACTTCCACCCATGGTGTCTGATAACTCTAGCCATTTTAAAACTGCCTTTACCGTCACCATTGAAGCGGCGGAAGGTGTTACTACTGGAGTTTCTGCAAAAGACCGAACAACTACAGTCAAAGCCGCAATTAAAGATGGTGCTGTTGCTGCTGACTTAAACCGTCCGGGTCATGTTTTTCCTTTACGTGCGCGTGAAGGCGGCGTATTGACCCGTCGTGGACATACTGAAGGGACTATTGATTTGGCCCGTCTAGCCGGTTTAAAACCTGCAGGTGTTTTGTGTGAATTAACCAACCCAGACGGTACGATGGCGAATGGCGTACAAGTTTTAGCGTATGCACAAACCCATCATTTGACTGTACTCACCATTGACGAAATTGTGCAATATCGCTTACAGCACAATCTCTAGTTCGAATAAATTAAAGCTCTACACGTTCATAAAAAGGCTGATTGAATCAGCCTTTTTATTTTTTACTGCACATTTCAAGTTAAGAATTAAGCCGTGAATGTGCTATAGATGCCATAGATGGCAACCACCACTAAAATCAACCCACACAGGGCCAACAATTTTTTATACCAACGTGATTTCGACAATCGATGAAAAGATAAATACACCAAAGACAAGGTCGCAAAATCTAAAACGATCCAACTGAGGGTCAACACAATTAAACTCAGATCAAGATGAGGAGTAATTCCTACAAACTGCGGAAAAAATGAAGCAAAGAAAATAATATCCTTAGGATTTGAAATCCCCACGATCAGTCCTTGCTTAAAGCCCCCTTGAGCTGCTTTTAACTGCAGAGATTGCTCAGTGGGCTGTGTCATCACTTCTTTTAAAATATCAAACCCAATATAAGCAATATATATACAACCCAGTATTTTAATGCCATCGAGCCAGTGCGCATTCACATTTAAAATGCCTTTTAAAATACACACTGACAGCACAATCAAAATCAGTGACGCAAAATTTGTCCCGACAATGGTTTGAAATGCCTTTTTATATCCGCCTTGTAAACCTGCACTCGCGACCAACAGCATGACAGGTCCAGGTGTTGCAATCATTACGATGACTGCCACACAATATAAAAAGTACTCCGAATAATTCACGCTGAGATTCCTTCACTTATTTTTTTTACATCACGATAAATTTCATAAATAAAAAAAGAGGACTTAGTCCTCTTCATCCATGTTTTGCAATAAATGCAAGCGAATGGCATCTGCTCTTAAAAATGCCAAATCATAGCTGGCTGTGGCGAGTGCTAAAACACGACGCTCAAATTCATCCCACAACGGTCGCACCTGTTTGTAATGTATCCCGAGTCCACTTTCATCTGTGAAATGACGGTTTTTTTCGCAGAGCTTGAGTGCGTGATACAGTTTACGGCCTTTACTTGCATCTGGACGTAAGCGAACTCGCTTAGACAAAACAAAGCCTTCGACATGAACGATATCTGCTTGCGGCAACATCGGTATTAAAATTTGATCTAACTGCGCATCTAAACGACACCAAATGGCCGTGTGTTGCTCGGCTGTATAGGTATTCCATTTTATGACTTCATGGTTAAAGCGGCGGCAACCACGGCAGACTGAATCACCAAATACCGTAGAACAACGCCCTGCACATGGGGTCAACGAGGCAATTCGACGATCAGTACTCAAAACCGGCTCCATTCAATCAATATTTATGGGATAGAAACAACTCGGCATGACTATACACGCTAAAACTGCTGAAATGAAGCCATGATGAAATGTGTGGCTAAAAGCCACCGCATTACTCGCTTATTCATCCAAATCGCGGTAGAATGTGCGCCTTAATTTTTATCCTGTTTTATTCATTTGGAGTACTCCATGAACGCTACTGTAGAACAGCTTGCACCTGTAGAACAGCAAGCGACCTCTGGTTGGGTTGTTGCCGCACTTTATCAATTCAAAGAAGTTCAAGATCCTGCTGATCTTCAACAACGTCTTTTAGACTTGGTAAAAACCATCAACCTTTGCGGTACTCTAATTGTGGCAGGTGAAGGTATTAACGGTACAGTTGCTGGTGACCGTAAATCTGTAGATATCATCCATCAGTTCCTTCTCAACGAAGGATTCAATGCGATGGAATACAAAGAATCGCATAGTGCGGATAAACCATTCCGTAAAATGAAGATCAAACTGAAAAAAGAAATCGTGACTTTAGGTGTGGAAGTGAAACCACGTGATTTAGTCGGTCACTATCTTGATCCTAAAGAATGGAATGAACTAATTACACGTGATGACGTAATCCTAATTGATACACGTAACGACTATGAGTACAAAGCAGGTACATTTAAGGGTGCGATTGACCCGAAAACTGAGACTTTCCGTGAATTCCCTGAATACGTGAAAAAAGAGCTTGAGCAGCATAAAGATAAGAAAATTGCCATGTTCTGTACAGGCGGTATTCGCTGTGAAAAATCAACCTCACTTTTACTTCAAGAAGGCTTTAATGAGGTTTATCACCTTAAAGGCGGTATCTTAAAATATTTAGAAGAAACCCCTGTTGAAGAAAGCATGTGGGAAGGTGAATGTTTCGTATTTGACGGTCGTACTGCTGTCACTCACGGTATGGAAGAAGGCGAAAATATCAAATGTCACGCATGCGGTTGGCCACTGGCTCCTGCTGAAGTTGAACTTCCGAGCTACGAACACGGCGTATCATGCAAATACTGTATCGACAAAACTACTGAACAGCAAAAAGCAGGCTTCCGTATGCGTCAATCACAAATTGTGGCAGCAAAACGTAAGCGTCTCTAAGGAAAATTTGTTGTAACGATATATAAATAAAAGCCCTATTTTTAGGGCTTTTTTTACGCATTCTCAACAGTGACTTAATTTTTTTGACAAAATAACTATATCTGGTTATTTACGAGAATCAGTTCGCGCATTTATGCTTATTCTGATCAATTGATCCGAGAAAATCATTATAGATAATTGAAAAGGAAAGCATTATGCCAAAATTAATCAACTCTCCAATTGCAACCTCAAGGCACCTTGTTTTACCCGCTCCCCGTGTAAAAGAAAGTGTAGGAGAATTAAAACACCTCCTTAACCAACAGTCGCATATTTTGATAGTCAGTATTGCTACATGCATTGGTGCAATTTTTGCCTTATTTATTGCTTATACATTGCACTTACAACCCACTATGCTCAACATTCTTGGACTTTGTGTGATTCCATTTGCTTTATCTCTGAGCTTACGCCAAGTCTATATTCACACACTGTTAAATATGGAACATGATGATTAATTTATGCACCTTGCAACGCTACTTATTGCAACTTTGTCCTACGCTGTTCAGTACATAAAACGATTTTTAAGGCTGCTAAAGCGCCAAAAATCAAAAATAAAATCCAAACTGAACAGCGTACACTCAATACTATAAAAACTATGATCCAAGCCTTTCAATTCTTCAATCTTATATCATTCAGCATTGCTCAATACCATTACTCATTCATACATTTTCCTTCTCATTAAGCCTACGTGCTACTTAATACAAGATGAACTCAACATTTGTTGTTTTTGCTTAGGTGGTTTCAGGAATATTTAAAACGGAACTTTACCCACTGCGCTTTTCAACATAGGATAAATACACCTTTTCTCTGCCTTGGCTGCCATGAATTTAACTGAATGGATCATTTCAATCATGGAACAATTGGGTTATCTCGGTATTGCCCTACTCATGTTCCTTGACAATGTCTTCCCCCCAATCCCCTCAGAAATCATCATGCCCTCGGCTGGCTATTCTGCCTCCCAAGGTCAACTACTGCTCATTGGTGTCATTATTTCAGGTTGTGTCGGCTCTTTACTGGCGGCTGCATTGCTATATTGGATTGGTTATAAATTTAAGCATGAATCCATCTTTCACTTCGTCGATCGCTATGGAAAGTATTTATTTATCAAATCGGCAGATGTAAAAAAATCTCTAGCATGGTTTGAGCAATACGGTCACCGCATTGTATTTTTCGGACGAATGATTCCAGCTGTGCGTTCTCTCATTAGTATTCCTGCTGGAATGAGCCGCATGCCATTTTGGAAGTTTATGTTTTATAGTGGTTTAGGTACGATTATTTGGACCACTTTTTTAGCTTGTATGGGTTTTTATTTAGGTGAAAATCAGCAGTTAATGCAGCAAATATTTAGTAAAGTTGGCCATGTGATTATTCTGATCACAGTCATCATTATTAGTTGGATTTTGTACCGTCGACATCAACGTCGACCTCGTTAATTTTTTGTTTTGGGGCTTAAATGAAACACTATCTCCTACACTTTGCTGCTGTTTATAGCATCGCCTTGGTGCTTTTGATTACCGTATTAATTTTTGGATTAAATCTTGGTGGTATTACATTAATTCCTACATTGGTGGCATGTGCATTAATCAGCGTTGGGCATTTTGTAAAGAAAGAACAACGTGTGCCTAGCAACCATGAAAAGATCCAACTGGTTTGGGGCTCCAGTGCCGTTGCAATCATCATTGGTAGCTTTTTTGTGCTGTTCTTGGTGCTGATGAATCCCAATGCCGAAAGCATTATGAAGTCTGTGGATAATGCAGGCATTGGGCTAACTGCTGTAATTATGCTCTGCATGGTCGCCATTCATGGCACGATATTTCATATTGCCTACGGTTGGTATGCAGACTACTGCGCTAAAAAATTATAAATTTTTTTAACTTATTCCGTTAGAATTTGAATCAATACCCTTCACTGAAACTTAAAATTGAGTGAAGAAACTTCGGGCAAGCTATACTCGCTCTTTATAAAACGAAAACATGAACATTAAATAATGAAAAAATACATCATCACATTTAGCATTGCTTATGCCCTCGCCATGGTCGCTGTCGCAGCCATAGAGTCTTTCTTTGATTTACCCGGTGGTTCATCTATTACCTGTCTCATCGTGGGCGGTTTTGCTGCGGCATCCAGCTTTGTTAAAGACCATCAGCGAGTGCCAAATAAGTTAGAAAAGCGAACTTTGATTTGGAGCTGTATTTTAGCTTCGGTTCTCATCAGTGTCGTTGCTACAGTCATTTGTCTCTTGATCTTCCCTGAAACCCAAGCCTTTATTCAAATGGCGCTAACGCAATTACCCGCTTGGGTCTGGCTGCTTGCTATCAGCTTTACCTTATTCATCCATTATCTCATGTTGGCTTTATCTTTTGGATGGATGGCAAAGAGCTTCTTAAAAGCCAAACGTAGTTAAGCCTTTAGACTAACTTTGAATTGAAAAGGTATAGCGCTAAAAAAAGCACCCCAAGGTGCTTTTTTTAAATTTCGTCGAAATTAATTTGGTGTGTGATACATCAAATATAATTCGTTCAAATTGGTTGGGATTTCTTCTGCAAGTTCATCCATCAACTGACCATTACGACGGAAAGATTCCATTTGTGGATCTTCTTCATCAATGCCGCTGAACACCATGATTGGCAAAGTTAAATCTACCAATTGTTCTTCAAACTCGTCGGTGAACCATGCATCTTCGTTTAGGAACATGGCATCAACGAAGCCAACACTCCAGTCACCAAGACTTGATTCAACATCGGCTTCTTCAATTTCAAATGGAAATTCAATACCATCTTCATTGGCAAGATTCTGACGAATCGATTCGAGCCATGCTTTTACTTGTGCAATAATTTCAGCAGGTACTTTTTTCTGATTGTTATCAAAAAGTTCGTCTAGCCATTTATCAAAAGCTGGGCCTACTGCAATTGCACATAAAAAACCATGAGTCGCTGCAAAATCTAGACCATGCTCGTTGTCATCGCCGTCTAAATAGTCACTCAAAAGGTCTAAATCTAAAGCACTCATTTCAAATCCAGAGTTAGAAACTTAATGCGTAAGCATAGCATTTTCAAGCGCTATGCTAAATCGCTATTTAGTCTTCTTCGTCATCAAAATCATCGTCATCGTCGATGTCGTAATCAAAATCTTTAAGCTCACGTTCAAGACGGCGCTGAGCCAGAAGGTCATCAATAAGTCGGCGCTTTTCTAACGATTCTTTCGCGCTAGTTTTTGCACTGGCCTCATCGAAATTCACATCATCATCACCGTAGTTATCATCTAGTTCAAAATCTGTAGAAGACACCAAAACTACCTCATAATGAAAAAAATTGAAGGGGTCTAGCCGCTATTTATATGGGATATAAAATATTGTCAAGTTTTATTTGTTTTTTTAACAACTAAACTTTAAAAATAGGTCTTTTTTTCTTACCAAAACCTGTGGCATGATATAATCCACCCTGCGTCCTTCATTTTTATGACAGTCAAAGATGACTCGTAAAATAATCGATGCATGGGATGAACTTGAAAACAACAATTTCAGCCCCACCTAAATTACTGAATTTAAATTTTTAATATCTCATTGGACAGCTTGATGCTGTACCGTCCTAATGGGATAAGCCAGCTATTAACAAGATTTAATGAGACGATCGTGCTAAAATGCACGGTTTTTTACTGCCACAGATTCAACGAAGAGTAAGCAAAGATGAGCGATATGACTTCCCCTACTTCTCAAGTAGCGGCTCTGATTAGCCGAGGCAAAGAGCAAGGTTACCTAACTTTCGCCGAGGTTAACGATCATCTCCCGGACTCAATCACTGAAAGTGAACAGATTGAAGACATCATTCAGATGTTGAATGACGTGGGTATTCCGGTACATGATCGTGCACCAGAAACTGACGATACAATGTTTGAAGGTGGCAGCGAAGCGACTGACGAAGTTGCTGAAGAAGAAGCCGCTGCTGTACTTGCATCTGTTGAAAATGAACCCGGTCGTACCACTGACCCTGTGCGTATGTATATGCGCGAAATGGGTACAGTTGAGCTTTTGACACGTGAAGGCGAAATTAGCATTGCAAAACGCATCGAAGAAGGTATTCGTGACGTTTTACATTCTATTGCTTATTGGCCAAATGCAGTCGAAGTTGTATTGCAAGAATATAAAGATTATGAAGCGGGTGAACGCCGTTTAGCTGATATTCTTTCTGGTTATTTAGATCCAGAATCTGACGAAGCCATCCCTGAAGTGATCGACGAAGATGATTCTGAGATCGATGAAGATGAAGCGTCAACCAACAAGCCAACTAAAGATGTCAAACTTGATGATGACGATGAAGAAGAAGAGTCTGAAGGTGATGATGATTCTGAAGGCGAATCTGGTCCAGATCCTGAAATTGCTAAAGCACGTTTTACTGAGCTCGAACAAGCATGGTTAGTGACTAAAGCTGCTATTGAAAAAAATGGACGTAACAGTAAAGAAGCTGCTGCTGCACTTGAAGCACTTGCGACTGTGTTCATGATGTTCAAATTCACACCACGTTTATTCGACATCATCTCTGATTTGATTCGTAATACCCATGACCAAATCCGTACTTCTGAACGTGAAGTTATGCGCTATGCAGTACGTCGTGGTCGTATGGACCGTACTCAATTCCGTACGTCTTTCCCAGGTCAAGAATCTAACTTTGCTTGGTTAGATGAACAAATTGCTAAAGCACCTGCAGAAATGAAAGACTATCTTGAAAAAGTCCGCCCTGACGTTCTGGCATTCCAACAAAAAATCGCTGACATCGAAAAAGAACTTGGCTTAGATGTTAAAGGCATCAAAGACATTTCTAAACGTATGTCGATTGGTGAAGCAAAAGCTCGCCGTGCGAAAAAGGAAATGGTTGAAGCCAACTTACGTTTGGTAATTTCGATTGCGAAAAAGTACACCAACCGTGGTTTGCAATTCCTCGACTTGATCCAAGAAGGTAACATCGGCTTGATGAAAGCGGTGGATAAATTCGAATATCGTCGTGGTTATAAGTTCTCTACTTATGCAACTTGGTGGATTCGTCAGGCGATTACACGTTCGATTGCCGACCAAGCACGTACTATTCGTATTCCAGTACACATGATCGAAACCATTAACAAGATCAACCGTGTATCTCGCCAACTTCTTCAAGAAATGGGTCGTGAACCGACACCTGAAGAATTAGGTGAACGTCTAGAAATGGACGAAGTGAAAGTTCGTAAAGTGCTTAAAATCGCGAAAGAACCAATTTCAATGGAAACACCAATTGGTGATGATGAAGATTCCCATCTTGGTGACTTCATTGAAGACGGCAACATCACCTCTCCGATTGATGCTGCAACGTCTGAAGGCTTAAAAGAAGCAACACGTGAAGTTCTTGAAAACTTGACTGAACGTGAAGCAAAAGTCTTGAAAATGCGTTTTGGTATCGATATGCCAACCGACCATACCTTGGAAGAAGTGGGCAAACAGTTTGACGTAACACGTGAACGTATTCGTCAGATTGAAGCGAAAGCATTACGTAAACTTCGCCATCCATCACGTTCAGAGCATTTGCGTTCATTCCTTGAGAATGATTAACCTATAACTAGGACAATGCAGGCTTGAATATGGGGTTTTCCGCCCCATATTATGAGCATGTAGCAAATGATTCCAAATACCTGCTCATTGCAGGTATTTTTAAATAATGAGGTGTCCCATGACTGATATGACTAATCGCGCTCCTTCACGTGAATTGCAAGAGCATCTTTGGGTCTTCCCTATGGACTACCCTATTAAATTGATTGGTAATGCAGGTGAAGAACTTCGCCTTGCAGTGAATGAAATTTTTGTTAAACATTTTCCTGATTTTGATGGCAGTAAAATGACTGTGACTCCATCTCGTACAGGTAAATATCATTCAATTACTGCTCAATTACGTTTCGAAGAGTTAGAACAAGTACATGCGGTCTATGCGGATTTAGCAGCTTGTAAACACATTCGTACCGCGCTGTAATTCTGTTGATTTAAATAAAAAAGCACGCTTTAGGGCGTGTTTTTTATGTCTAAGTATAATAGTAATACCCTCAAGTAATTCAGTATTTAACCCCCCTTTTGTACGTCTAATTCATTATAATCCATACATGACTTTGATAGAAAAGGACACGAAATACGTGACTGAAACTGTTCAAAAACCCGAATTAATCATTCGTCAATATAACGACCTGACCCCTTATGCAGACCGCTTTTTAGAGATGAAAACACTCACTGAACAGCGCGATGAAAACACACCTGATGAACTGTGGATTTTGCAACATCCCGATGTATTAACTCAGGGGCAAGCTGGCAAACCTGAACATATTTTGGTGCATAGTAACATCCCTGTGGTACAAACAGACCGTGGTGGGCAAGTCACTTGGCATGGGCCGGGTCAATTGGTGGCTTATTTCATGTTTGACCTAAACCGTTTGGGATGGAATGTTCGTACATTGGTTTCGTATGCCGAAACCCTCATGATCGATTTGCTGAACAAATATGGTATTCAAGCTTATGCCAAGCCTGATGCACCGGGTGTATATGTCAATGAACGAAAGATTGGTTCCTTGGGCTTTAAAATTCGTAAAGGCCGTTCATATCATGGTTTAGCACTGAATATTGATTGCGATTTATTTGGGTTTCATACCATCAATCCATGTGGCTATGCAGGATTGGAAATGGTGCGCATACAAGATTTAGTACAGGACTACCCTAAATTTGAAAACTTATGCGTCGATATCATTGATACTTTGAAAAACAGTGGTTACTTTAAAGACGTAACAGTCAAACAACTATAAAAGACTTTGCTTTCTCAAATAAAATAATTTAGAGTAAAAGCTCTAAATTTAATAATTATAGATAAGGGATGTACACGTGATTGCAACTAAATCCGTTAAACCCGCGCTCCAGCAGGCCTATGTCAAACTCATGATGGATGTGATTGGCAGAGGTCTGGTCATGGCGAGCCAGGTCGATGAAGAAATTAAACAAGAAGTTGCTAAATTTCCAGTTAATTTTATTTTATCTATGAATGTTTTTCCAAATGGTGCTGCATTTGTCGCGCAAGTCACGGAAGACCACCAACTCAAACTCCTCACACCCGGCACTCAAAAGCCTGACTTAACCATTACGTTTAAGCATTTGAGTCATGCCTTTTTGGTCTTCTCATTTCAAGAAAGTACCGCACAAGCCTTTGCCAATGACCGCATGATCGCCGATGGTGATTTGTCTTATGCAATCCGATTGGTGCGTTGTCTCAACAAAATGGAAGCGTTAATTTTACCTAAATTGGTGGCTGAATTGGCTGTCAAAGAATATCCAACACATTTAAGCCTAAAAGAAAAACTGAGCGGTGCTGCAAATATTTATTTAAAAGTAGCCCAGTCTTATTTAAAACGGAGCGCATAACACATGGCTAAACCATATTACGAATTTTTCTGTCCTGTAAAAGTGATTGCTGGCCATGCTGCTTTAGAACACATCCCATTCGAACTGTCTACTTTGGGTGCTAAACGCCCCATGATCATTACTGACAAAGGCGTTCGCAGCAATCAATTACTCGCACCGATTGAAGCGGCATTTGAAAGCACCGAGACGGTGATTGGCTATATATTTGATGATGTACCGCCAGACTCAAGTTTAGAAACCGTACGTAAAGCGGCTCAACTTTACCGCGACAACCAATGTGATGCCATTATTGCAGTCGGTGGCGGTTCAGTTATTGATACCTCTAAGGCAACTAATATCTTGGTATCTGAAGGTGGTGATGACCTACTGAAATACTCAGGTGCGCACAACTTACCAAAACCGTTAAAACCATTTTTTGTGATTCCAACAACCTCGGGTACAGGTTCAGAAGTGACTATGGTCGCTGTGGTTTCTGACCCTGAAAAGAATGTAAAAATGGCCTTTGCATCGAATTATTTGATGCCACATGCGGCAATTCTTGACCCACGTATGACGCAAACTTTGCCACCTCATCTTACGGCGATGACAGCGATGGATGCGATGACGCATGCCATTGAAGCCTATACGTGCATGGCGGCGAACCCGATTTCAGATGCCTATGCAACTGCCGCAATCAAGAAAATTAGCAATAGCTTATTTGGTGTCTTAGATAATACCAGTGATGCACATGGGCGCTTAGAACTTGCACAAGCCTCTACGATGGCAGGAATTGCATTTTCGAACTCAATGGTCGGTTTAGTGCATTCATTAGGTCATGCGCTGGGTGCAGTCGCTCATCTGCCCCACGGCTTATGCATGAATTTATTCTTGCCGTATGTGTTGGAATACAACAAAGAAGTGAATGGCGATAAGATTGCTGAATTGCTATTACCACTGGCTGGTCCTGATATTTACGCACAAACACCGGCCAACCTCCGTGCTGAAAAAGCCATTTCAACGCTTTTAGCCATGCGTGACCGCCTATTTAGTTTAACCAAATTACCTCGTACTTTGAGTGAAACTGGCAAGGTGACAGAAGCTCAATTGGATGAAGTGGCAGAGAAAGCACTGAATGATGGATCGATTATTTACAACCCTAAAGAAGCCAGCTTAGAAGACCTCAAAACTATTCTAAAAAAAGCTTGGTAATTGCTGAAAAATAAGCGAATATAGCGAAAAATTAAGCCTGATGTTTTTTTAAACATCGGGCTTTTCACTTGCAGAACGCAATATCAGTTATTTTTTAAACAAACTGGCATAATTTCTGCTAAAAATAATTTCAAAGTTACTGACAAAATGTACCAATTTGGAGTAGATTGGCGCACTTTTGTTTTAAAACGTAGGGGGGATCGTTCGTCTCAAACGATCCTTAGAATATGACTGATCCTTGATCAACGATAAGAGGATAACGCCGTTGACAAATATCTCTGGGACTCAATCGGCAGCTAAACTGCAAAAAACGCTTGGACTCTGGCACATTATTATTATTGGTTTGGCTTACATTCAGCCGATGACCTTGTTCGATACCTTCGGTCTAGTTTCTGAAGAAAGTCATCGACACGTGCCGACATCTTACATTATTGCCCTGATTGCAATTTTGTTTACCTCTATCAGTTATGGACATATGATCCGTCGCTATCCATCATCGGGTTCGGCGTATACCTATGCTCAAAAATCCATTCACCCGAACGTTGGTTTCATGGTGGGTTGGTCGTCATGGCTAGATTACCTGCTGTCTCCAATGGTGAATATTATTCTTGCAGTGATTTACCTTGAAGCACTATTTCCAACAGTAAACCACTGGGTATGGGTCATTGTGCTAACGGCATTCATGACTGGAATTAACTTACGCGGCGCGCGTTTTGTTGCTAACTTTAACAGCCTGATTGTACTTGTGCAGTTATTAGTAATTGGTATTTTCACGTGGATGGTCTACAGCAAGCTTCAAATGGGCTTCAATGCTGATGGCCCGATTTCTGCGGCAGAACGCTACCAATTATGGAGCCTTGAGCCATTCTGGAATGAACTGACGTCTGTGGGTGCACTGATTACAGGTGCAACATTACTGTGCTTCTCGTTCACTGGTTTTGACTCATTAAGTTCATTGGCAGAAGAAACCAAAGATACTGAGAAAACACTGCCGAAAGCGATTTTCTTAACTGCTTTAATCGCAGGGATTATCTTCATTATTAGTACCTACTTCATGCAGCTGTTCTTCCCTGCTGAGCCGGGCAACTATTTCAAGAATATTGCTGAAACGCAGCCAGAGATACTCATGCTCGTCGGCGGCTCACTGTTCCAATCCTATGTTTTAACTTTTGCGATTGTGACAGTAATGGCATCAGGTATTTCTGCACATGCTGGCGTATCACGTCTGATGTACGTGATGGGTCGTGATGGCGTCATTAACAAGAAGATCTTTGGTCATATTAGTCCGAAAAACTTCACACCATCATATAACATCATGATCGTAGGTGCGGTTGCATTAACTGCGGGCTTTATGGATCTTGATATTGTCATTTCGATGATTAGTTTTGGTGCATTGACAGCCTTTACTTTCGTGAACTTATCTGTGATTTCACGTTATGCACTTCGTGATGGCCGCACAAAAACAGCCAAAGATATTTTTAGCTTTGTCGTTATTCCAATGCTTGGCTTTATCAGTATCTTTGCGATGTGGTTAGAAATTGAAGAAACTGCTTTGAAATATGGTTTATGGTGGGCAATGTTCGGTATTTTATACCTTGGTTATAAAACTAAAGGTTTTAAACACCCTGCACCACAACATAACGAATTTGATGACAAACTATAAGTTTTCCATCTCATAAAAAAGGCGCTTTAAGCGCCTTTTTTTATGTCTAGCCTAATGATCTCTAAGGCTGAATACGCTTAGCTGATTGCTTAAAGTGGATTGTCATTTCTTCGCACTTCTCGCCTGTATTGCCTTTAAACTCAACAGCGGTTCCCACACCGTGGGTCCATGTACCTACTTCCACGGTTTCTAGATTGACTGCTGCTTCAAAGACATGCTGCTGCTGCGGATACAGCTTGATTTCACTTGGCGTTTCGCAAGTCTGTTTTGGAAAATACGGTCGAACTTGCTCATCCAAATGCATAGTTAATGGCATATCACATTGCAATTGAATCGTGACTGGCACGCTATTGGTGTTCTTTAATGTCAGACGTACATTTTGTGAATTTAGTTCAGACAGTGCAGCTGGTATTTCTACAAACGTCTGAGTGTCTACTTTTTCACGGTCAAGCGGATTTAAGAACGTCAATTCGCGCTCTACACCATGACAGGTATCTTGCTCAGGCGTAGAAAATTCTAGATAGCGTGTTCCAAGTATAAAGCTACCATTCTGCTCACCCGCATGACCAATATCAATAATTGGATCACCTGTGCCTTCGATCGTTACCCCACCGCTCGAAAAAAAATCAATCTCACAGCCTGACAATACGGACATCAGGCTGCAAAGTGTCAGTATTTTAAAATTTAATTTTCGCATCATGTTGATAAACTCCAAAGCGAAATGCACGATTTGCTTCAGGATTCCCGTCATCCATTGCGCAACGCTCCGCGGCAAGTTTTAAAAGTTGTAGTGAGTATTTCTGCCAAAGCTCCAAGCTCATTTCATGTAATTTATTAATCGATTCTTCTGTTAATTCGTCGGCACAAATGGCTTGTTCTAAGTAAGGTATTTCATCAGGATTCAATAAATTATGCAAACCCGCTTCTAAATGTGCTTGAACATTTCGCGTTAAAATTTTACGTGCTTCTAACTGCGAAGGATCAGGAATAAAACGACGTTGTTGTAAATACACCAGCCCATCTTTTTCAGTGGCAATTTCCAAACGCACAAGTTCATTGAGTACCGAACGTGGATGGCGCTCGGTGGAGATTCGTTTCACTAACATTTCAAAACTATTTTCTGACTCACTACTAAAGGGCAATGAATCCCCCCAGCCTTCTGCAAGCCACAAACCAATCACACGTGATGGCACACTAATCGGCTCCGAAACAGTCGCTTCAGTCAGATCCTTACCTTCAGAAATCACTTCTTTATAAGCAGTCACGTCCTTACGGTGTAGACCAGAAAGTAAACTGATCGCGGAAATCGTCGGTTTTTGATCGATACGCTCTAACTCATGTACAGCTTGTTGGAAAAAAACTGGTTTCAATGCAGCAGTAAACTCGGTATACCCCACACCGGAGCGAATCAGCCATTGGCTCAGCTCATTCATCAGCACCAATACTTGCTGTAAATTTTGATCTGCCTCATTAGTGAGAAGTTTGCTCATTGAATTGCCATGAAAATTAGACTGCATAAGTGAAATTTTCGCATTGTTTAATCTACTTCACAATTTTTATCTGATGAGATCTTGAGGATATTCAGTAAAAAAATGATTATTTACATTAAAATGCGTAAAAGAAACACTGATCGAGATATCTAAACTTTCAACACTATGCCACCAACCAATTGGGATAAATAAGGTTTCCCCTGGCTGCAAAATGCACTCGAACGGCGTCACGTTTTCTAACAATGGATAGGCTGCGAGATCAGCCTTTGCAACATCTGAAACCTGACTGAATACCCAATGATCGTTATACATATACGGCATCTGCCATGCAGGAATCAAAGTCACTTTTTTACGTCCATAGATTTGTGCCAACATATTATTGGTTAAGTCATAATGCAGTGGTGTAAATGTGCCTGCAGGGCCAAACCATAAAAAATGTCGATCTTTGATCTCTTTTTGACAATAACCTTTGGCGAAGTCACCTAGATCCTCACTTATCTTTTGCATGAACTGCTTATTTTGAGCGGCGTTATTCGCAGTTAAATAAATGTCATTGCTACGCTTAGTGGCTTTGATTTGTGCGACAAAATCTTGCATCAAAATAATGCGTTTCAACTGTACCGATTTTTTTTCAAAATCTTGATACTGCTCACGATGCATCTGGACTTCAACCAACTCATTTTCAAAATGCTGTGCAAAATATTCAGGACTCCATTTATGCAATGCAGGCCAATGTTGCATCCCACCTTTTAAAATGACCGGTCGCATCTGACTATAATACTGCTCTATAAATGTTTTAAAATCAGGTGTTTCTATGCAATCGATTGTGGATGGACTGTGGTCATTCAATTGATTCAATTGACCCATCACCTGTAATAGCCAACGCTGTTTATTCTGCTGTTGCTGTACTTGCTTCAGTTTTTTAAAAATTACGTTATTGTTTACATGCTTTAAAAACTGAATGATCAAATGATTTGAAATATTTTTTTGCTTAATTTTTTCTAAAATTTCAACTGTCTCTGAGCCCTCAAGACAGTAGTCCAAAAGTTCATTTTGCAGCTGCTCTGAAAGTTGGTCTGCATCAGAAAATAAGTATTGATCCGCCCTTGGGCTTAATCCATGTGATTGTAAAATTAGACTTATTTTCTGTACATCACAACCATTTTCAATATTTTCATTCAACCAATTTTGCCATTCCATCGGTAAGGATTGATACCAATTTTTACTTTGCTTTAGATGTTCACTCTGGCTTTCTACATTCATCTTCACCACTCCACCCTCTTTACAAGTGAAGTATAAATGATCTATTTTAAAAATGCTAAATTTTCGCATTTTATAATTATTTAAACACCGCGAATGTTATGAATCCGACAAAACTCATGCGGAATGACATAACAAAGTAAAGGAGAAAGTTCATGAAAATTCGTCATTTAGTCATCGTTAGCAGTCTGTCTTTAGCTTCAATACCGGTATATGCAGGTTTTGCCGATACCATGCGTGATTTAAGAAATACACTGAATCAATTTAATGAAACATCCAAAGAAGTATCGAATACCGCAAAAGAATGGACAGGCAGTCGGGCCACGACTAACTCAAATTATGCTGCGAATGGTTTCAGTATGGGACAGCAACTCAGACCTAAAATTAATAATCTAACGCTTTATCAAACTGCCGATAAGTCGAGCCAAGTCATTAATAAACTGTCAAAAAATGCAGACATTATTTTTGCGGGAAACATGACTAAAACAGGTTTGATCGAAGTCACTACAGAACATGGCAATGGCTGGATTGAGTCACACCTTGTGCAATAAATCTAGATTTTAAAAGTGTATACAACTGCATCAGCCGTACATAACAACTTCACTCTATTGAGCACTAGTCATGAATAATAATCACAAAATCAGCATTATCGCTGCTGTATTTACGACATTGGTGGGCTGTGGTGGATCAAGCTCCAATGATGATGGCGCGACACCTACACCTACACCTACACCTACACCTACACCTACACCTACACCTACACCTACACCTACACCTACACCTACACCTACACCAACGCCAACGCCAACGCCAACGCCAACGCCAACGCCAACAACTGTAGCGGATAAATTCACAGGTGAATGGATTCAAGGGAACTCTGCCCTCGGTAACAGTAATTGCGATTTACCACAAATTTCAATTCATAAAACCAGTGAAAACTCAGTCAGTGCACTGAACGAAGAACTTAAATATGCGGTACACAATAGTTCAAGCAAAACCTGCAGCGGCGAATTTATTTCCAAACGCTATCAATTACTTCATGACATGGTTATAAGTGAAATACAGCCGGCTGCAACACTAAATAACTTTGAATATCATGCGATTAAGTTTCAACCAGTCAGGGGTGGCGCGACGAGCAACCGTGTCTTAACTTTTTTAAATAATAATTCTTTCTGCGTGATCAACGCGACGATTTCAAATCCAAGCTATATCATCATGCAACGCGGTCTAATTACTGACCCACTCAAGGACAGCCGCTGCTATACAAAAAACTCCAATGAATTCTTCACTAATTTAAAACCGAAAGCCAAAATCACAACTGCAGACTTTAAGTCTGAGAGTTTTATTAATACCACCGACACAGTGAACTTCTTGGCTCAGCTTAATACAATGGGACAAAGCGGTTATAAGTTAATTGGCTATGATTCTAAAACTTTGGACAATGGCAATGTTAATAGCTACATGAAACTTGCCAATGAAAATACGCGTTTCAATCATGTTGTGGCAGATCGTACAGCACCCTCTACCGCTGACATTTATTTTACATGGCGTAATCAGTTAAACGAAAAAGGCAAATCAGGCTATCAATACCTGCATAGCGTCAGACCAACCAATACCCTGAATTTCAAAGATTATTTCATTAAAAAGGAAAATGATACCGCGACATATACCTATGACAGCGGCTATGTTTCCCCACTCGTTGACCCAGTGCAGCTAGAAACAATGCTCAATACACTGGGTGCCCAAGGCTGCCGTATTATTCAATTCAAAAGCTATTTCACTGGTTTACGTCCTGAAATTCTAAACGGCAATCAAAACAGTCCTAAAGTTGCAACCTGTATAAATAGCAGCGCACACCATGGCACCTACAGCTATCGCTATAAAACTTACCCAACCGGCAGCAATAGTGTAGAGCGCAGCTTAAAATTACAGGAGTTGATTGATGAGCAAGCTAAAGACGGTTACCGCTTAGTCAGCCGTGCTTTAGATATGAGTTCAACCACCAAAAACGGCATGCTGTTTATGAAAGACAGCGAAAACACTAATGTCGGTGAGTTTAAAGTCTTTAGTGAAACTGTCTTTGCAACGTCGACATTTAACGACGTCTTACTGAAACGTCTTCAGCAGCAAGGTCAATTGGGTTGGTTATACACCAGCGGTCAACTGCTGTTTGCAAATAATCCAAAACATCTACAAACAGAACTGAGTGACTTTAATTTAATTGATTAATTCATGAGGTATCTCGAGCTTTTCCATGTCCTTTATTTTTTACATCAAGGACATGGATCATTCACATAAATCAAAGCAGTGATAAAAATCACTTATTTTAAGCGGCAATTAAAACCCATCTTGGTATCAACGATATTATTTTCATAACCTAAGCTTTGAATAAATTGATTGCGGTCTGATATTTGTTTTTGATCCGCTTGACTCAATCTTGCTTTATTTTTTTGTGCCAACCCATAGGTTTCATTCACTAAACCCTGATAGATCCCGCAAACTTCCTGACGCTTGGACTTTTTCAATTGACGACCACCATACCATGAACGTTCAAAATCGTCGGCTTTTAGTGTTTTTCCCCATTCCTCAATACGCTGATTTTGTCTTTGCTGCATTTCCAGCATGCCCTGCTGGATTTCAGCCTTAGTAAAAGGCTTGATCACCTCAACCTTCGGTACAACTGGAACATTTTCTGTAGTTGCAGTGACGGTCACTGCTGTCTGTTCCGTTGTGGTTGATACGGTTGGATTAGCCCAACTCATTGATGAAATGAATCCGGTCGCAAATACGACACCAAAAGCTTTTAAATTTATAGATTTCAAGTTTTAAGTACCCATTTTATTTCTTCACAGTGTTCTTATACACATTTTTATATTGATGCTGAAGTTTTTAAGCCCTTATTTTACAAAACTTCATTGCTGTAAATGGTTCACTGTGTTCACTCCCAATAAAAAAGCCGCTCGATAGAGCGGCTTTTTGAACAGATCACACTTAGACCAATTCTTTAAAGTCTTGCTGACGCCAAGCTTCATATAAAATCACAGCAGTAGCATTAGACAAGTTTAAACTGCGTGAATTTGGTGCCATAGGTAGGCGAATCCAATGTTCTTTCGGGAACATCATACGGACATCTTTCGGCAAACCACGTGTTTCTGGCCCCATCAACAGCGCCACAGGACGGTTTAAATTGGAGGTATGCGGTGTTTCAAAACCTTTGGTGGTTAATGGATAAATGGCATCCATCTCAATACCTTGCGCTTTTAAGCCCGCAAGACATTCTTCAAAGTTTTCCCACACTTTCATGTGCGCCCATTCATGATAATCCAAACCGGCGCGGCGAAGTTTTTTATCATCCAGCTCAAAACCTAATGGCTTGACCAAATGCAACTGCGCTCCAGTATTGGCACATAAACGAATGATATTCCCTGTATTTGCAGGAATTTCTGGCTCGTATAAAACAACATGGATCACAGTTTTTTTCTCTACTCTTTAGTTAAATAATGGCTTAAAACTCAGGCTATAGTTACAAAGCTAAAGCATAAGTTTAGATGATACTACAAGCGCTTGTTTATCCTCTTTGCTTAGCTTTCGCATTGCAATTGGATAATACCAGAACTTGTTTATCCTCTTTGCTTAGCTTGCGCATTGCAATTGGACAATACCAGAACTTGCTTATCCTCTTTGCTCAGGCATAGCCTTCGCCTTGCGCTCGGGCAACGCGTTGCGTTGCTTATCCTCGCTCATGCCATTGAAGCTGTTCACGCAGACTCACCACATCACCAATAATCGTCAATGTAGGCGCCTGAATTTGG
This sequence comes from Acinetobacter sp. YH12070, assembly GCF_013419625.1. NCBI lineage: Bacteria > Pseudomonadati > Pseudomonadota > Gammaproteobacteria > Moraxellales > Moraxellaceae > Acinetobacter > Acinetobacter sp. YH12070. The sequence goes on from NZ_VOZT01000031.1 coordinate 40,454, forward strand.
TATTCACTGACTTTAGATGCAATATCTGCCAATGTCCCGACCACGACTTTTTGTTCAGGTGTCGTCCCTTTAGAAACCAATGCGACAGGCATGTCTGAACGCTGCCCATGCGCGATGAGTTTCTCACAAATTTTTTCTAGACCGACCAAGCCCATATACAGCACAAGCGTTTGATTTTGATAAACCAACTCATTCCAAGGCAGCTCAGGCGAACCTTCTTTCAGATGGCCTGTCAGGAAGCGTACACTTTGCGCATAATCACGATGCGTTAAAGGAATCCCTGCATAAGCCGAACAACCTGATGCAGCAGTAATCCCTGGAACGACTTGGAAGGCAACGCCTGCCGCAAAAAGTTCCTGAATTTCTTCACCGCCGCGGCCAAAGATGAATGGATCTCCGCCTTTTAAACGGCAGACACGTTTGCCTTCACTTGCATATTTCACCAGTAAGGCATTGATGCCTTCTTGCGGAACAGCATGATTAGATCGTGCTTTACCTACGTAAATTTTTTCAGCGTCACGGCGGCAGAGGTCCATAATCGGCTGAGAAACCAAACGGTCATAGATCACCACATCCGCTTGCTGCATTAAACGCAGGGCTTTTAAGGTCAGCAGTTCAGGATCACCCGGCCCTGCACCCACCAAATACACCTCGCCTTTCGGCTGTTTCCATTCCAATATGGCCTGTTCAATCAAACGATTGGCTTCGGTCAAATTGTCATTAAATACCTGCTCTTTGAGCGGACTTGCATACAAGTCTTCCCAAAAAATACGGCGTTCATCTGGATTGACGATTTTGGATTTAACGGCTGCGCGCCACTTACCTGAGAACTCAGCCAGTTTGCCCATGCCATGCGGTATTGAGCTTTCTAACTGGGTGCGTATTTGACGCGAGAGTACTGGCGATGTGCCATTGGATGCTACGGAGATGACCAGCGGAGAACGGTTAATAATCGCAGGAACCATAAAACGGCAATGCGGCGGATCATCAACACTATTGACCAAGACATTTTCAGCTTCGCAGGCTTCAAAAACCGCCTGATTGACTGCTTTGTCATTGGTTGCTGCAATCACTAAACGAAATTGACGCAGCGCAATGGCATTTTCTTGATAAACCGATTCGTGATAAATCGAGTTGAGATATTGACCTTGGGTTTTATTAACCAAGCTCAATAAATCATCTTCAATTTCAGGTGAGCAAACTGTCAGCTGAGCGCCCGCTTTTGCAAGCAGCACAGCCTTTCGATATGCAATTCGACCACCACCAACAATCAGACAAGGTTGCTGCTGCAACTTCAAAGAGATTGGAAAGATATCCACACACGACCTCAATAGTTTAAATCTGATTGTCTTAAGCAATTTTTGTGCACAAATGTATGCACTTTATCGACTATTAATCGATAAATTCAGCACCGCCCATATATGGACGAAGTACTGCTGGAATTTCAATTGAACCGTCTGCACGTTGATAGTTTTCCATCACGGCAAGTAAAGTACGGCCAACGGCCAAACCTGAGCCATTCAGCGTGTGCACAAACTCAGTTTTCTTTTGGTCAGCACGGTAACGCGCTTTCATGCGGCGTGCTTGGAAGTCACCCATGCATGAGCAAGATGAAATTTCACGGTAGGTATTTTGACTTGGTACCCAAACTTCTAAATCATACGTTTTGATTGCGCCAAAGCCCATGTCGCCGCCGCAAAGCACGACTTTACGGTATGGTAAACCAAGCGCTTGCAAGATTCCTTCAGCATGACCTGTTAACTGTTCCAATGCTTCCATTGACGTTTCAGGTTTTACAATTTGAACCATTTCAACTTTGTCGAATTGATGCTGACGAATTAAGCCACGCGTATCACGACCATACGAACCTGCTTCACTACGGAAACATGGTGTATGCGCTGCATATTTTAATGGCAAACGTTCTGGGTCAATGATTTCGTCACGCACGAAGTTGGTTACAGGCACTTCTGCAGTAGGAATCAGGTAGTATTCTTTTTCGCCTTGAAGTTTAAATAAATCTTCTTCAAATTTAGGCAATTGGCCTGTACCACGTAAAGAGTCTGCATTAACCAAATAAGGTACATAAGCTTCGGTATAGCCATTTTCCAAGGTATGTGTATTTAACATAAATTGGGTAATTGCACGTTGTAAACGCGCCAATGGGCCTTTGAGTACGCTAAAACGAGTACCTGTCAATTTAGTTGCGGTTTCAAATTCTAAACCGCCCATCATTTCACCAAGATCAGTATGGTCTTTGACTTCAAAATCAAACTGACGTGGTGTACCCCATTTTAGAACTTCAACATTGTCATTTTCGTCTTTACCTTCTGGCACAGACTCATGAGGTAAATTTGGAATCGATAAAGATTTGGCTTCGAGTTCAGCCTGAAGGTCAGAAAGTGCGAGTTCTGCCGCTTTAATTTCATCACCAATGGCAGACATACGTGCCATGATTTCAGATGCATCACCGCCAGCTTTTTTAATTTGACCAACTTGTTTTGCACCAGCATTACGTTCAGCTTGTAACGACTCAGTTTTAGACTGAATTTCCTTACGGCGAGCTTCAAGGTCTGCCCACTCTGCTACGTTGAGTTGAACACCACGTTTTGCTAAGGCTAAGTTTACAGCCTCAATATTATTTCTGAGTAATTTCGGGTCGATCATAGCCAATCTTAAGTAAAGAAAAAAACTGGCTATAGTGTAAGCTCTTAACACTCAAAAATACAGTGACCGAGCTTACAGCTGCCCCTTATTAGACCAATAATCTTGCTGCAAATTGTCTTATTTGGTTTCGTAATTTGGCAAACTTGGTAAATATTCAGGTTTAAATAGCCCTTTAGCCATAAAATATGGAAGTTTTAGCTCAGGCATGCCCTCTGCGTAGCTCGCCAATTCATACAGCGGATAAGCAAATACGATCCCGTTCGCGCCATAATAAAAAGGCTCTAGACTAGCAGATTTGCACTTAGTTTTACCTAATGAGGTCCCACAACTCTGTTGCTAGCTCATTAGGCTCCCTCATCCAACGCCATTCTGTTTCTTTAAGATGATAATCAAAATACTCT
>NZ_VOZT01000002.1:0-121783 GCF_013419625.1 Acinetobacter sp. YH12070
GCGCGGTTTTAGAAGGAGTTGTAATTTTTCAAAAAAGATTGAAAACCATTTTAAAGCTTTCGACTTAACCTTTTTTTACATCAATAATGGCTTCATTTAATGTCAGCATACTTTTTGAAACACCACCGAAAATTCTCTATTAGTTATGGATTATTCATTAAGAAATATTGAATTCTTAAGCACTCATTTACCACTTTCTCAATTATATTTTACTCCAATATCATGCTTTAAATTACAAACTGAAGTATCAACCTCATCTTTTGATAATCAAAACAATGTTTATGAATATGATGTTCTGTTCTATGGTGACACAAATAATGAGCGAAGAAAAAATTATTTAGATGCATTAAAAAACAAATATAAAGTAAAAATTATTAATAATGCTTTTGGAGAGGATATTTGGAATGAAATCAAAAAATCAAAAGTTGTTATTAATATTCACTATTATGAGGATGCCTTATTAGAAACAACTCGTCTGCAGGAATGTCTCTCTAATAATGCTATTATTGTTTCAGAAAAAAGCTCTGATTTTGAACAGCATGATAATTTGATGCCTTATATTGACTTTGTTGAAATAGGGGATATTGAGGGGATGATTGAAAGAATCGACTTTTGGATCAACCACCCTAAGGAATACAGTCTCCAAAAGAGAAAAATATATAATCATATAACAAAGGAGCAACATATATTTGATTTTTATTTATTTCGTATCCTAATGTCTTTGGACTTAATTAGCTTTGATGATTTTTATAAAAAAACTCATAAAATATGGAAACCAACAGATCAATTTTGGTGCTTAGGATTACCCGAAGCTATCGAAAGACAGCATGAATTTTCTAATGAATTATTAAAATATAATAAAATTTGGAAATTCCCTGGAGTTCGACACCTTACACCTTGGATTGGTTGTGGACTAAGCTACAAATATATATTCCAATATGCTATAGATTATAATTTTAAAAAAGTTATAATTTGTGAAGACGATGTAAAATTCCCCAACGATTTCAAAGAAACTCTTAATAAAATCTGTGATTATCTCTGTTGCACTACTAATAACTGGGATATATTTTCTGGTTATATTACTGATTTACATCCCGAATCTAATATAACAACGTTAGAGTTTTTAGGGAAATATCAATTAATAAAAACGAATAAAATGACTGGAATGGTTTTTAATATATACAACCAACCAATCTTTGAATACATTGCAAATTGGGATTATAGTAAGAAACTATTAGGGGAAAATGCTATAGATCGATACATAGAAAACCATAAAAACTTGAATGTAATTACTACCATTCCGTTTATAGTTAATCATAAGGAAAATGTTCATACGACCTTATGGAATAGGAGCTCGCGATCATTTTCCTATTGTGAAATTTCAGAAAATAGCCAAAATCTAATTAAAGAAACCATTAAAAAAAATTCTAAGATAAAAAATAGTTCTTAAATTTAAGAACTATTTTTTATCTTAATTAGTTATATTAGTTTTTTAAAGATAATTTACCATTAAAAGATAAGGCCACCTGATCTTTTTCACTCACTAACACTTCATCAACCTGATTTAAAGGCCAGTCAATTGCCAGTGTCGGATCATTCCAGATAATCGCACCTTCACTTTCTTTATTATAGTAATTGGTGGTTTTATACAAAAACTGGGTATTGTCCTCTAATGCAATAAAACCATGTGCAAATCCTTCTGGAATCCAAAACATGGTTTTATTCTCAGCACTGAGTTCCACACCAACCGATTGACGATAGGTTTTAGATTCGGGCCGAATATCAACAGCCACATCCCATACCCGGCCTTGCACAACTCGAACCAATTTGCCCTGAGCATATGGAGTTTTTTGGAAGTGTAAACCGCGTAGCACTCCCTTTTGCGACAGGGAGTGATTATCCTGAACAAATGTTGGTACGGGTAAATTTAACTCTTCAAGTGCTTGAGCAAAACGTTGATGATTAAAACTTTCCATAAACCAGCCACGATCATCACCAAACACTTGTGGATGTATAATCAGCAAGCCTTCAATTTTGGTTTGTTCAATTTTCATTGTGCTTCATCCGCAATTTTATACAGATATTGACCGTATTCTGTTTTCTTTAAAGCACTAGCACTGTCTAGTAATTGAATTTTACTAATCCAACCTTGGTTAAAACCAATCTCTTCAAGACAAGCCACTTTCAACGATTGACGTTTTTCAATGGTATAAACAAACTGCCCTGCTTCAAGCAAAGATTCATGCGTACCTGTATCCAGCCAGGCAAAGCCACGACCAAGTAGTTCGACATTGAGTGAACCATCTTTCAAGTAAGCATTATTAATGTCGGTAATTTCAAGTTCGCCACGAGCTGAAGGTTTAACTTGCTTGGCAAATTCAACGACACGATTGTCATAGAAATATAAACCTGTAACCGCATAAGGAGATTTTGGCTGTACAGGTTTTTCTTCAATACTGAGTACCTTACCAGTTTTGTCAAATTCAACCACACCAAAACGCTCAGGATCTGTAACATGATAGCCAAAGACTGTGGCTCCATGCTCACGTGCATTCGCGGCCTCAAGTTGCTCACTGAAGTGCTGACCGTAGTAAATATTATCACCCAAAATTAGACAGACATTGTCTTGACCAATAAATTCTTCACCGATCAGGAATGCTTGTGCCAAACCATCAGGAGAAGGTTGCACCTTATAGCTCAATTCAATACCAAATTGGGAACCATCGCCCAATAATTTTTCAAAGTTTGGAAGGTCTTCAGGTGTTGAAATAATTAAAACTTCACGAATACCCGCCAGCATCAATACAGAAAGCGGATAGTAAATCATTGGCTTATCGTAAATTGGTAGAAGTTGCTTGGACACACCTTTGGTAATCGGATGTAAGCGTGTACCGGAACCGCCTGCTAAAATAATACCCTTACGTTTTATACTCATTTGCTTAATAGCTCCGCTAGTATTCGTTTTACACCTTCTTGCCAATGCGGCAAATTCAATCTGAAGGTTTGCTGTAACTTTTGATTGTTTAATCGTGAATTATGTGGTCGTGTGGCTGGAGTTGGATACGCCATGGTAGGAATGGGATTGACCTTTTGTACAGCCAATTCCAATCCAAAGACTCGTGCCTGCTCAAAAACATAATTGGCATACCCAAACCATGAAGTTTCACCACTTGCTACAAGGTGATAAACCCCTGTTTTCATGCTGTCAGCCGCTGTTTGTGGAATGGCCTGTGCCGTAATATCCGCAATCAACTCAGCCGAGGTAGGGGCACCCACTTGATCATCAATGATAGAGAGTTCTTCTCGCTGCTGAGCCAAATTCAGCATAGTTTTCAAGAAATTTTTTCCTCGAGCAGCATAGACCCATGAGGTTCTGAAAATTAGGTAATCACAACCACTTGCAATAATTGCCTGCTCACCTTGCACTTTGGTTTGACCATAAACATTTAAGGGTGCAATGCGATCCGTTTCAAGAAATGAAGTCTGACCTAAGCCATCAAAAACATAGTCTGTCGAGTAATGCACAAACAGTGCATTGACTTGTTGGCACGCTTCAGCTGCAGCTTTTACCGTTTGATGATTCACTAAATCGGCTTGATCCTGCTCTGTTTCAGCTAAATCCACGGCTGTATAGGCAGCAGCATTCACGACCACATCAGGTTTTACCGTCATGATCGTGTTATAAATCGCCCGTGGCTGGGTCATATCACCGGACAGTCCCGCTAGACCATGCCGGTCTAATGCAATAACATCACCCAAAGGAGCTAGAGCACGTTGTAGTTCCCACCCAACCTGACCATTTTTTCCAAGCAATAAAATCTTCATGCTTATCCTTGGTATTGCTTATTTAACCAGGATTGATATTCACCACTTTGAACGTGTTCAACCCATTCATTATTGTTTAAGTACCATTCAACCGTTTTACGTAATCCCGTTTCAAATGATTCTTTCGGTGTCCAACCCAATTCATGTTCAATTTTTGAAGCATCAATCGCATAACGTACATCATGGCCTGGGCGGTCTTTTACATACGTAATTAAGTCTCGATAACGTTCAACACCTTGTGGTTTATTAGGAGCCAGTTCTTCGAGTAAAGAACAAATGGTAAGAACTACATCAATATTGGCTTTTTCATTGTGACCACCAATGTTATAGGTTTCACCTACTTGCCCCTGAGTCACGACAGTATAAAGTGCACGGGCATGATCTTCCACAAATAACCAGTCACGAATTTGCTGGCCATTACCATAGACTGGAAGTGCTTTTCCTTGCAAAGCATTTAAGATCATTAATGGAATGAGTTTTTCTGGAAAATGGTAAGGACCATAGTTATTGGAACAGTTGGTCACTAAAATCGGTAATCCATAGGTCCGATTCCAAGCACGAACCAGATGGTCTGAACTCGCTTTACTTGCTGAATAAGGTGAACTAGGAGAATAAGGGGTTTTTTCTGTAAATAAATCCGTTGTTCCTTCTAAATCACCATAGACCTCATCTGTTGAAATATGGTGAAAACGGAATGTAGCCTTCTTTTTTTCATTTAAGCCTAACCAGTAAGCGCGGCTTGCTTCCAACATTTGATAAGTGCCGATGATATTGGTTTCAATAAAAGCATAAGGCCCAGAAATCGAACGGTCTACGTGGGATTCTGCAGCCAAGTGCATCACTGCATCAGGTTGGAAATCTGTAAATAATTGATCTAGTGCGGCACGATTACAAATATCGGTTTGGGAGAATTGATAACGAGAGTAATTAGAAATGGAACTTAACGATTCTAGATTACCGGCATAGGTTAGTTTATCAACATTTAAGACTTCATGTTCTGTATTCTGAATAATATGGCGAATCACTGCAGATCCAATAAAGCCTGCACCACCTGTAATTAAAAATCTCATTTTCCCCCCCAAAAAAATCTAGAGCACACAAATCATATCAAAGAAGAATTTTTAGAACATCGACATAAATAGTTAACTTCTATGGTGAGAGTTAAATATTTTTGAATTGATCGAGCAAATTCATTCTATGTTTCTGTGGTGTAATCTTCTCAACAACTCCAATTAGGTCTGCCATTTTATCTATATAAACCTTACTAAGCCATCGCTCTCGCTCAAACTTAGCTAGATAATTTTCAAGTTCCTTATCAAATACACTGGATTTGAATACAGGAATCAACACTTTCTTTTCACTCACCAACGCCTCACTGATCATCGAGGTTGATTCAGGTGAACAAATGATTAAGTCCGCTGCATAAATATAATCAGCAATATCACATTGCTGACCATGATTGACTAGTGTTAAAGCTATCTGTGGATTTCCAGTGAAGGCCTGCTGTAGATCCTTCTCAAAATCTTCGGGTGTACGCCTGGATGTACTGATCAGAATTTTCCAATCTGGATAGTTCCGCGCCAGGTACTTAATCCACTCAATCCATTCATAAGAAGTCCCAATTTTGGATGTTTTAGTATCTGCACCAATTAAAATAATCAGTGCTTTCTGTTCCATACAATCCAGATTTTGCTTTGCTTGCTGAACTCTATGTTCCAATTGAAAAGTAAGTTGTTTATTTGGTGCAATTGGGTAATAAATAAAAGGTTTTTGATTTTTGTATTTATCATCAATAGTAAATACAGCATCAAAATAACAAGCTGGAATCCCTCTTAATGAGGTTGCAATCACATTCTTGGTAGCTTTCCCCTGCTGCTGAAAATACTTTTTAAGCAAGGCATTTGGCAGAAGTGTTTCACCACCGGCTGAAACAAGGAGAGCACAATCTGACTGTAAAACTTGTAATTGAACAGTATCCAGATAAAAACCTAATGCCCATTTCGGGCTCACAATAGGCAAAAAAACTTTGAGTATATGCTTCGTTAATTTACTGACTTTGTAAATCTTGAGCCACTGTACTTCATATTGATTTCCGTTATTCAGTAAGGTGAGTATACCCTTGGTTTGTGTTTCATGTCCTGCTTTACCATCCGTTAAAGCTAAAATCATCAGGTGACTATTTTCCATCTAACACCTCACGATAGACCATTTCAATATTCTTGACCATTCCATTTAAAACTAGGTTTTTTTCTGCACCAGCAAATACCGGCATAAAATCATGCTCTACTTGTTTTAAATTTTCTAAAGCATGTACGATCAGATGATGTAATGCATTTGCATCATTTTCAGCACAGAGGTACTGCTTAGGTAAAATTTGGGTCATTGCCCCTACAGCTGTTGATATCATAGGTATTTTACAAAGCAAAGCCTCTATCATGGTATATGGACATCCTTCATAATGAGATGACATCACATAAAGAGAAGCTTGCTGCATCAAATCAGTAATATCATTACGAAAACCTAGTAACTTTACACTCTTTTGTAAAGCTAACTCATTAATAAGTGTTGCCAACTTTTGCTTTTCAAAACCTTCTCCTACAATCCAAAGCTGTGCATTTGGTATGTCTTGCCATGCTTGAATTAAAAGATCAAAACCCTTAACGGGCACTAATCTTCCTACAGCCAAAACGACAGGTGGAGTTATTTTATTAATATCGGAATTAAGCTCAGGCGGTTCAATTCCATTTAGAATAATGTACTTATTAGGATGTTCTAAAGTTTCTGCGGCATTGGGACTCACTGCAATCACCGCATCAAAACCCTTAAACATTTTGGTATTTTTTTTACGGCTATGTAAAGTGGCAACACTTTTAGTCGGTAGAAATTTTAAAATACTACCCACCATTGCAGCAGCTTTATTTCCATGTACATGTACAATATCAGATTGAAGTGCTTTCAATGCTCTATAAAGTTGAAACAGAACAATAATATTTCTTCTGCTCTTCGACAGATCAATTCCGATAAATTCTGTTTTTAATCGACTACGGTACTTTTCATGTGCAACAACTGTGACTTGGTGATGTTTCATTAGACAGTTAGCCAATTCAACAACATGTTTTTCTAACCCTCCTTCTTCATCACCTGCCATGACCAATGCTACTTTCATCACTAACCTTCCCGCTTCCCCAATTTCATTCGCAATTTAAAAGCAAATAATGAATCTTTTCCGCTGATTTTAATACGTTGCAATTGCATAAAATCAGGCATTTTCCCATCTATGCCTTCTTGTGTTGTTACTGCATTGGTATATCCTGCCTGCTGCGCCAAACTTACATCACGCGCTGCATAAATACCAAATGGATATGCAAAGCTATTTACAGAGCGATGAATCAAACTTTCAAGTGATTGCTTGGATTGTGTTAACTCATCTAAGCATTCAGTATCATCCAACTTTGCAAGATTCGCATGGGTCATTGTATGTGAACCAATTTCAATCAAACCAGAATTTGATAAAAATTTGACTTGTTCATCATTTAATTTAGGTTCACGGGCAAGTTCACCACTATTATGATGCGCTTTTTTGTAGGTTGACCAATCTCGATCATGTCGGTCTACCACTACATAAATCGTCGCTTTGGCTTGATATTTTTCTAAAATTGCAAAAGCATTTTCCAAGTTATCTAAATAACCATCATCAAAAGTGATTGCAACAGTTTTTGCAGGATGCTCCCCCCAATGATCTTGTAATTCCTGCATAGTTACAAAGTTAAAACCTTCTGCTTTTAACCATGCTATTTGCTTTTCAAACTCAGTAGGCTTAACTCGTAATTTATTAAACTTTGCACCATCTATATGCTCACGTACCATGTGATACATTAAAATTCGTGGTCTATCCCAATCTACTGCTGGCTTCCACCATGCGTACTTATAACTGAATGCGAACAACAAGATAAATAAAACAATCAGAATATAAATCACGATTAAATCACAGCTACTTGATTAAAAGATATGTTGCCACACGCTCTGCTTCTTTAAAAGCAGTCGTAGAATATAATTCAGCAATTTGTCTAGCATTCGATACAAGTTTTTGATCAATCAAATGCTGCACGGAACGCGTAATTCGATCCTCTTTCGCTCGATCTATCTGAACAAGCCCCACTTTACAGCCTGCGGTGAGTGCTTCGTATATCATAGATACGCTATCTTCAGTCACCCATACAGCTTCCGCTTTTTGCATCTCTTCAAAAATCCAACCCTGCGGCGTTTCATCAACTGGAAAAATTTGCAGTTGTGAAGCAAAACTTTGCTGAGCCACTGCAGGTAAAAAATCAGCAGGTGTACGCCTAGAACTCGTCAAAATAATGTCACACTGCATGTTCTGCTGCACAATCTGCCCAATCGCAGACATCACCTTATCTGCATTCCAAATATGCCGTTTAGATGAACCACCTAACGCAATCAAAATACGGTTTGCTATGTGTCGCTGCTCATTTTCAATGGGATTCAACGCACCTTGTGTAACAATCACATTTGCCTGCTCTGGTACACCATCATGTTCAGGAATAATCACATGATCAAACCAAGACAAAGGAAAATTTGGTTTCATTAAAATGACAGTTTTCGCACATGGAAAAACTTTACCCATCAATAAAACACGTAATTGCGTATGACTGCCTACCCCAAAAATATAATCAGGTGGCTGCGATACTGCAGCATGTTTTTGTTTTTTATATGCAGTCAATAAACTCAAGAGTGGTAGCTGATCAATTGAAATTTCTTCAAAAGTTAACTCAATATTTGTTTGCTTGTGCATGGCCTTAAATAAACCTAGAGCCTGTGAGCGATGTCCTGCTTTACCATCACTGACATAAACAATATGCATAGTCTCGTTCCAAAAAATTCAATATCTTCAAGCCAATAAAAAAGGCGAAACTTAGTTTCGCCTTTTCATCTTAACCGATCAGCTTATTTTACGTAAGTTAACCAGTGCGCATATTTAGGGTCTTTACCCTGAACCGCATTAAAGAATGCAGTTTGGATTTGCTCAGTGATTGGACCACGACAACCTTCACCAATTTGACGGTCATCATATTCACGGATTGGCGTCACTTCAGCAGCAGTACCTGTGAAGAATGCTTCATCTGCAATGTAGAATTCGTCACGTGTAATACGACGTTCAACTACTTCAAAACCAAGGTCTTTCGCAATCGTAATAATGGTTTGACGAGTAATACCATCAAGTGCACCACCCGCGATGTCAGGAGTATGAATCACACCATCACGAACTAAGAATACATTTTCGCCTGAACCTTGACATACATAACCTTGTGGGTCGAGTAACATTGCTTCGTCATAGCCAGCATGTGCCACTTCTTGGTGTGCAAGAATGGACAAAGTATAGTTACCAGATGCTTTTGCTTTACACATGGTCACGTTTGGATGATGGTGCGTAAATGAAGACGTTTTAACACGAATACCCTTCGCCATCGCTTCATCACCAAGGTAAGCACCCCAGCTCCATGCAGCAACAACGGCATGAATTGTATTGTCAGTTGCTGCAATACCTAATTTTTCTGAACCAATAAAAATAATTGGGCGTAAATAGCAAGAAGCCAATTTATTTTCACGAACCACATCAATTTGAGCTTGTTCTAATACTGCATGATCAAATGGGACTTTCATTTGATAAATTTTTGCAGAATTTAATAAACGCTTAGTGTGTTCTTTTAAACGGAAAATAGCCGTTCCATTCGGAGTTTCATAAGCACGGACGCCTTCAAACACACCCATGCTGTAATGCAATGTATGTGTTAATACGTGAGTTTTCGCCTCACGCCAGTCAACCAATTGTCCATCTTGCCAAATAAAACCATCACGATCAGCCAAGTTCATGGCACACACTCCAAATTTTTATACACAGTCATTTTTATCCAATGCAAACGTTGCAGTTGGATCAATTAATCTTTGCCATAGCTTGCAAACGACCACTCGGGTATCGTGCCAATCATCAGCTGAAACTTGCATGGATTGATTCGCAAGTGCTAGACGATGGCTCTCGGCTCGTTCACGGAGATAAGCTTGAATCAATGCTGTCGCATCGGCGCTGGATAAGCAATCCGTTCTTGCGGCATCCTCAAGGATTCGTACGTTGTCAGAGTAATGGGCGAGATCGGGATTCGACCCACTCCATGCTAATACTGCATACTGTGCCATAAATTCGATGTCAACGATACCACCTGCATCTTGTTTTAAATGAAAAATTCCATCTTTTTGCTGCTCTTTAGAAGAACCTAGATGGTCTTTCATTTTTTGGCGCATTTTTAGCACTTCTGCACGAACATTGTTCTCATCGCGTGGCTGAGTCAAAATATTGCAGCGCAAGTTTTCAATTTCAATCCGTAAACTGTGCTCACCTGCAATGGTTCTGGCACGGACCAAAGCTTGATGCTCCCAGACCCAAGCATTCTTTTGTTGATATTGCTCAAAGGCTTTTAAGCTGGTCACCAGTAACCCCGCCTCTCCCGAAGGTCGTAAACGTGTATCCACCTCATACACTCGACCATCTAGGGTTTGCGTGGTCATTAAGGACATAAATTTTTGTGCCACCCGCATGGCAAATTCAAAGCCACTAATTGGTTTCTGTCCATCGGTATCCGCTTGTTCGTCCATATAGTGAATAAAGACCAAATCCAAGTCCGAACCATAACCTAGCTCGATGCCACCCACCTTGCCATAGCCAATTACCGCGAAAGCCGTGTGATCAATCGAACAACGCTGCCCTTCTGCATCGATTGGATAACCATGTTTTTTGGCAACAATTTGATATGCCAAATGCAAGGTTGCATTCACCGACACTTCAGCAATATCGGTCAATGCATCCGATACTTTCATCAACGGGCTTTCGGCCAAAACATCACTAGCAGCTACTGCTAAGACATTGGATTTTTTAAATAATCGAAGAACACGCATCTGATCTTCAACTTGATCAATTTCAATTCGAAGCAGTTGTTGACGTAGAGAGTCTTCTAAATCTTTACGCTTTGGCAGCTCAAAATCCATCGACAAAAACTCATCCAACAGCACGGGATAATGCGTCAATTCTTCGCAGATCCAAGGACTCACTGTTGCCATTTTCACTAATCGTTGTAATGCCCCTTTGCTCTCAATCAGCATCACCAAATAGACTGTACGGCGCAGCACCGACTCCACCAAAGGCATGAGACGTAGTAAGGCCACCTGAGGTTTATCTGACTGTAATATCGCCTCAATGAGATGTGGCCAAAAGGTTTTTAAGCGCTGTACAGCTTTGGCAGGTAATTTTTTCAGCGCATGTCCATACCAAAATTCGTGAATTAAATTTTTGGCATCATCATCTAGAACATCGTTCAACTGGGCTTCTAAATGACTAAAACTTTCCAATAACGGATCGGGTTCTTTTTCTTTGATAAGATGTTCAAATTGGTAAATGACTTTGGCACGCTTCTGATTGAGTACATGCAAAAAGTCATCCCAAGATGCAAAACCTAAAGTATCTAAAATACGTTGGCGGGGTTCAGGCTCATGTGGCAACGATTGGGTTTGCTGATCATTGAGCGCTTGTATCGCATGTTCAATACGACGTAAAAATAAATACGCATCTTCTAAATCAGCAACCGCGGTATTTTCTAATAATCCAACTTCACCTAAATGATGCAAACTCACTAAACATTGACGGTCTTGCAACTCGAGTTTTGAACCGCCATAGATGAGCTGAAAGACTTGAACAATAAACTCAACTTCACGAATTCCGCCTGCACCGAGTTTAATGTCATCTTCGATATTACGACGTAGCACTTCACGTTCGATCATGGCTTTCATTTCACGCATGGCTTCGAAAGCGGTGTAATCGACATATTTACGGAAGACGAAAGGTCGGGTCATTTCCAGTAACTCGGCGCCTTCTTTACCGCCAGTGACGATCCGTGCCTTAATCCAGGCATAGCGCTCCCATTCGCGTCCATGCTGGCTTAAATATTTTTCTAATGCCGCATGACTGATTGCCAAGGCAGAACCATCACCCCATGGGCGAAGGCGCATATCTACACGGAAGACAAAACCATCTGCGGTAATATGGTCAAGCAGGTAAATTAATTTTTGTCCCCACAAAATACAGAACTGCTGTACATCAATACATTTTCGACCATTGGTTTCGCCCTGTTCATCAAAGGCAAAAATAAGATCAATATCACTTGAAAGATTAAGTTCCTGTGCACCAAGTTTTCCCATGGCAACCACAATTAGGTCTTGAACTTTCCCCTTATAGCCTAGCGGTTCGCCATATTTCGCAATCAACGGCTTTAGTGCAAAATCTTTTGCCGCACAGATGGACGCATCGGCAAAGTCTGAAAGCTCTCGCGTTAAGGTGACGACATCGGTGAGTTGATTGGCATCTTGCCAAATCCAACGAAACATGAGACGTGCGCGCAGCACACGAATTGCACGCATCCAGCTATTTTCATCTTGGATATCAGCGAGGCTGCTTGCGACAAAATGTTGAATTTGTGCTGTACTGAGCGAGGTTTGAAACTGATCAATTGCATAGTCTTGTTCTAAACTGGCCTGATGGATTCCGAGCACCTGTTCAGCATATTGACTGGCACGTAATGTTTTCTGCAATTGCTCCGCATTCATTTCACAAACCCTAGCGTGATTTTTTTCTAGTTATAACAGTTGATAACGCTTAGGGAAAAGTATTTTTAGGCTTTTATACCAATAGATGCGCATTAAAGTTCACTTAAGGTCGCATCTTTCTGTGCACTGCTGCTCTCGGTATTTAGGGTTTGATGCAGGCTCGTCGCCTGTGGCAACCAGACTTTAAATTGTGTGCCTTCACCTTCTTTCGAGTTCACCACAATTTCACCCTGATTTAAGTCCACAAAACGTTTACAAAGGACTAAACCCAACCCCGTACCACGTTCTCCTGCCGTACCTTTAATACTAACCGTCAGTTTTTGCTGAAATAAATCATCAATCTGAGCTTGGGTCATGCCCAATCCAGTATCTTGAATAGTGAATACAACCCGTTCTCCATCTCGATCGGCTGAAATCGTCACCACACCTCTACCATCGGTATGGGTAAATTTCAATGCGTTTGACACCAAGTTTTGCATCACTGATGTGATCATATTGATATCTGCATTGACTTTAATGCCTTCAGGCACGGCATTGATCAGTCGAATATTTTTCTTCACAGCCAAGCTATTTAAGACATCACTTACGATTTTTGCAGACTGATGTAAATCAAAATTAATCGGGTGATAAACAAAGCGACCACCTTCTGCCATAGCCCAGTTTAATAAGCTTTCTAAAAGGTTATACGTCGACTGTGTGGTGTCATATAAATAGTCTGCAATATTTTGCACACTTGAATCATCTAAGGTATTGCGTTCCTGCGCCAAAACTTCAGAAAAGCCCAATAGACCATGAAAAGGTGCTCTTAAATCATGCGCAATAATTTGGAAAAATTTAGTCTTACTAAAATTAAGTGCCGACTGCTGTTCATAGGCTTCTTTTAATTCGGCATTTTCAACGCGAAGTTGAATAATATTGACTAGACTTTGTACAAATTCTTCAACGATCTTTAATTGTTTGGATTCAAATGCAGTGACTTGATCATCAAACAAAATCACTTTACCAATAGAGTCTTGATCATATTTTAAATCGAAAGCGACTAAACGCTGATGCCCTAATCCAAGTTCTTGCATATAGTTGGAATAAGCTTGGTAATTTTCAGCGTCTCGGTCTATACGAGAATGTTCAGCAAAAAACTGATCTAGACGATCATCATCAGCTTCGGCCATAAAGGCCTTAAATATGTGCTCTGACGCATACCATATATAAGGTTCATTTTTAAATGCGAGGACAGCATTCTCGACTTGCACAATACCACGCGCGAACTTTAAAAATTCTGCAATGCGGTTGTCGTCCGTATAAACCCCCATCAATAAAGACAAACGACAGGCAGTTAATAATTCGGTTTGTGTACCAATATCCAGTAAACGTAAAGCCATCCCGTTGCTCTCCTCAGGGTTTATCTTAAAGATAAAAACCAACTGTTATGTTCAAGATTAATAGCAAAAATAGCCCAAACACTCAATAACAAAACCCAACAAAAAAACAAACATCATTTACGAATGCGCTATTTAATCGAACTTTCATCCAATTAGAAAATAAAAATATCTATAAAGAACATAACATTAAAGGTAAAAAAAAATTAAAACAATAAAATTAGAAACTTAAATTAATTTAAATTTTATTAACTGTTTATTTTAAATCGTACTTTTCGCGTTTTATTCAAACTAAAAACATGACCAAAAGAAATATTTACTTACATAAGACCTAAAAAACTGGGTTTAATTTTCTTTAACTACATCACAAAAAATAGTGAGTTTTATGACTATTCTATGACCAGATTGCTCATCAGGATGCTCGTTTCAGTCAGCTACACTAAATGAATCTATTTTTAAGTTTTTCTATTAGACTAATTTATTAGTTTTTATCAGTTGAGCGTGTCATTGCTACTTCAAACAAAACTGTCTCGCTTTTAATTTATTAAACTAAGCTAAAGATTCGATTCACGCTTCTGCTGTACATAAACTCATTCACCCAAATGACTGAAGCTGAAAAAGTGCCATGCCTTATTCATCAGATCTATAAGTTATCGCATAAACATTCCGCGACCTTTCAAAGTCAAACGGGGCATCAAACGCACGTCGTTCTTTTATAAAGTCACAGATCCTGACTAATTTTCGAACTTCCGCACCAAATCTACACCTAAAAGTTAAGGCATTCGGTTTGACCTATCAAACGCTTTGCTTTACAACTAAAACTTGAACGAGCCATAAAGAACAGATCAGCCCCAAAAAAATGATATAAATTTAATAGTTCAATAGCTTTAAGCTATGAATAACAAGCTTTCAATATTCCCCTTCTCGGTTTTGCGCTAAAATTGGGCGTCAAACTGCACTTCTTTTGTATCATTTTTCTACGAAATGACCACATCACAGGATCTTGCGTTGACTGAAAAGCAATGAACCCCGATACTTTCATAGTTTTATTTAAGCAAATCGGTTCATAGAGGCGAGCCACAAGCTCAGACCTCAAAGACACAATCTAAAGCAAGGGGCTATATATGGCTGGTGGAAAGTCAACTATCATCTACACACTGACCGACGAGGCGCCATTATTGGCGACTTACTCTCTGCTGCCGATCATTGAAACCTTTACTAAACCTGCTGGCGTTGAAATCGTTAAACGCGATATCTCAGTTGCAGCACGTGTACTCGCTGAATTTTCAGACTACCTAAGCGAAGAACAAAAGGTGCCAAATAACTTGGCAGAGCTTGGACAATTAACCCAAGATCCAAGCACAAACATTATCAAACTTCCGAACATCAGTGCTTCAGTTGGCCAATTAACTGCTTGCATTAAAGAATTACAGTCTAAAGGTTTTGCAATTCCGAACTACCCAGAAAACCCAGCGACTGAGGAAGAAAAAGAAATCAAGGCACGTTATAGCAAATGCCTAGGTTCTGCTGTAAATCCTGTACTTCGTGAAGGTAACTCTGACCGTCGTGCGCCTACTGCAGTAAAAAATTACGCGAAGAAACATCCGCACTCTATGAGCGAATGGAAACAGTGGTCACAAACTCACGTTTCTCACATGGACGAAGGTGACTTCTACCACGGCGAAAAGTCGATGACTTTAGACCGCGCTCGCAATGTAAAAATGGAATTGATCACTAAGTCTGGTGAAACTATTGTTCTTAAGCCTAAAGTTGCGCTTCAAGACGGCGAAATCATCGACTCAATGTTCATGAGCAAAAAAGCACTTTGCGACTTCTATGAAAAAGAATTAGATGATTGTAAAGAAGCAGGCATTTTATTCTCTCTACACGTAAAAGCGACCATGATGAAGGTGTCTCACCCAATCGTTTTCGGTCACTGTGTGAAGATTTACTATAAAGAAGCATTCGAAAAACACGGCAAATTGTTTGATGAGTTAGGTATTAACATCAACAACGGTATGTCTGGTCTTTACGAAAAAATTGAAACTCTTCCGACTTCTCTTCGTGAAGAAATCATTGCTGACTTACATGCTTGCCAAGAACACCGTCCTGCACTTGCAATGGTTGATTCAGCAAAAGGTATCACGAACTTCCACTCACCTAACGACGTAATTGTAGATGCATCTATGCCTGCAATGATCCGTGGTGGTGGTAAAATGTGGGGTGCTGACGGCAAACAGTACGACTGTAAAGCTGTAATGCCTGAATCTACTTTCGCGCGTATCTACCAAGAAATGATCAATTTCTGTAAATGGAATGGTAACTTTGACCCACGTACTATGGGTACAGTTCCAAACGTTGGTTTGATGGCGCAAAAAGCTGAAGAATACGGCTCACACGACAAAACTTTCGAAATCGCTGAAGCGGGTGTTGCAAACATCACTGACCTAGAAACTGGTGAAGTGTTGATGTCACAAAACGTGGAAGAAGGCGATATCTGGCGTATGTGCCAAGTGAAAGACGCTCCAATCCGTGACTGGGTGAAACTTGCTGTGACTCGTGCACGCAACTCAGGCATGCCTGCGATCTTCTGGCTTGACCCGTACCGTCCACACGAAAACGAACTCATCAAGAAAGTTCAAACTTACTTGAAAGAGCACGACACTACTGGTTTAGACATTCAAATCATGTCTCAAGTACGTGCTATGCGTTATACACTTGAACGTGTTGCTCGCGGCCTAGATACAATTTCTGTAACTGGTAACATCCTACGTGACTACCTAACAGACTTGTTCCCGATTATGGAATTGGGTACTTCTGCGAAAATGCTTTCTATCGTGCCTCTAATGGCTGGTGGCGGTATGTACGAAACTGGTGCGGGGGGTTCTGCGCCTAAACACGTACAACAACTTGTAGAAGAAAACCACTTACGTTGGGATTCTTTAGGTGAGTTCTTGGCGCTTGCTGTTTCTCTTGAAGAAATGGGCATTAAAGAAGACAACGCGAAAGCTAAACTTCTTGCAAATACGCTTGATGCTGCGACTGGTAAATTGCTTGACAATGACAAGTCTCCATCACGTCGTACTGGCGAACTTGACAACCGTGGCAGCCACTTCTACCTTGCTAAATACTGGGCTGAAGAACTTGCTGCGCAAAACGAAGATGCAGATCTTAAAGCGAAATTCGCTCCTCTTGCTCAAGCACTTGCTGACAACGAAGAAAAAATCGTTGCAGAACTTGCTGAAGTTCAAGGTAAAGCTGCGGACATCGGTGGTTACTACGCTGTAGATACAGCGAAAGTAAATGCTGTAATGCGCCCAAGCGCAACTTTGAATGCTGCTCTTGATGCTGCTCAATAAGTTGATGCAAAACTAACCTAAGTTAGTAATGTAAAAAACCAGCGCTTCGGCGCTGGTTTTTTTATACCCTCATTTCTATAGTATTATGACAACTCTTTCATTTAATACTTTGCTCTAAATTTTATGAATGTGAGTGATCAAAGATTAGGATTTTTCATTCAACTATAGTTTTTTGGTGTTTCGGTAGTCATGTTATGTATTCGACTCAATAAATTGTTTTATTCCTATGACAGTAGGTTATCAAACCAATTAAATGATTAAAACAGAGATATTATTGCTAAAGTTGATCGAATTCAGCTATATGAAATTAAAGAATATTAGGTAATATTAGCCAATATAATTTTAGAATTTACGCAGAATTAAAATGGTAAAAAAAGACAGAATAGCTATCGTCATAACTGTAATATATTCACTGTTTCCTTTACTGCTTCTATTTGATGGAACTACGGAAGAATTTGTAATTTTTCTGCTACCAATTTTTCTATACTGGGGATATAGATTCATAAAAGGCGATATTAGCTTTCTCAAACAGAAAGACGATTAATAAAGAATGATTGGATATTGATATGAAAAGAGCAATTTTTTTCCTAATAGTCTTAAGTGCTGTAAGTTTAGAAGTAGCCGCAGGAAACTCCCTATTGACTGAATTTAATAAAGAAATAGCACCTTATCAAAAAGGTATAAAATACAATTCAGCAGCTATGGATCGTCTAGCAGATAAAGAGTTAAGTGGTGCTAAATTAACTGATTCTGACTAGGGTGTGTTGACATTTACAGCCGATAAATTGAGCTAAAGAGGCAACCATATAAATATACAAGCTAAAGCAACAGCGCTTTGATAGTTACGTTTTAGCTTATCGTATCTTGTGGCAATTCCTCTAAATTGTTTTAATCTACAAAATGCATTTTCAACTAAATGTCTGATTTTATACATATACCAGTCCATATCATCATTGCTAGATTTGGCATTTGATCTTCGAGGAATGTTTGCTTTCGTATTACTTTCTCTAATTTTCTTTCTGAAACTTTCTGAATCATAGCCTTTATCTGCACATAGCATTTCTGACTCTGTTAAATCTAATTTTGATACAAGATCAGGTGCAACCTTAATATCATGTGAAGTTCCATCTGAAATAATAAATTCAATAGGATTACCATTTGAATCGATTGCTAAATGTATTTTTGAACTATTACCACCAATACTTTTGGAAATACTTTGATTCTTAATAGCAGCTGAATGTTGATGCGCTCGTACATGGCTCCCATCGATAAAAATCCACTCTTTATCAGCATGCTGGCTGAATAATTTAAAAATATTCATAAACTTACTATTTTAGACCATCGATTATATTTCTTAAAAATAGAATTTGATTTACCAAACTCTTGAGGTAAATCACGCCAAGGACAGCCTGTTCTAATTCGAAATAAAATCGCTTCAATAAAATTCCGTAAATTTAATTTGAGATAAATATTAAAGTGACGGAAAATAGCAAGTAACTTGGACCAGTGTTGATCATTTAGCATTGTTCGAGGCATAGCGAGTGTAAAATTGGGTTTGGCGATTTAATTTTACTATCTCGCTATTTTTTTAATCAACAAATGTCAACAGACCCTATAAAAAAGTCTTCTTTTTGAGTTGTAGCTCTTTAACATATATGAATAAAACAACTGCGGTAACAAAAAAAGCTAAATATAAAAATTTAGAAAAAGCTAAAAAACTTCAGAAAATAATTTCAAATTCTAAAGCTGTGATGGATGTGACGGAAAGAGATTGTAATAAAGCAGGTATGCCTGTTTCTTAACAAGAGTTAGCTACATGAATAGGAATTAATTTGAATGGTAGTAGTACTGTTTCATTTACGTAGAGAGAGTATATACGGCATTGGCGGAGATGCTTAACTACACTAAAAAGTTAGTAAATATATCATTGGACTACAGCCATAAAATAAGGAAAACCTAAAATGGCAAATTCATGGGGAATACCAAAGCACATAGAAGATGCGGTCTCGGAGCGAGACCTGTGCCGTGTATATTGCGGCAAAAAGTTTGGCACTGAAAGAGCCAACAAGAAGTCTTGGGAACACATTATCAACGATATAAGAATTACAACCTTAACCAATATTGCATTGTGCTGTGTTGGCTGCAATGCATCTAAAGGCAATAAAGACTTAGCAACTTGGTTCCACTCTGAGAATGCTCGAAAAAGAGGTGTCAACACTGAGACAATTGCAGATGTCATCAAAGTAGCTTTAGATAGTTAATAAATCTTTTAAATACTACAAGCCCTATAAGACACCCGATCAATCACATTTGATTATTGTATTGATCTAATAATTTAAGCTTAGCATCTGATTCCACCATGAGTACCCAAACAAAATTCAGGTACTCATTTTACGAAGTGACCACCTGAAACGTGGCTAGTGAAATCATTGGAAATTTTCTAGGAATTTTATATAATTCATTACTTTTAGACATAAAAAACCCCAAGTCTTAATAAGCTTGGGGTCTTTTAGAATTTTGGTCCCGAGGGTCGGACTCGAACCGACACATCATCTCTGATAGTGGATTTTGAATCCACCGCGTCTACCAATTTCACCACCTCGGGAAGGTGTTGAAACGTATAATAAACTGTTTCAAAAACTTGTCAACGCATGATGTTCTCATTTGATTAAAAATAAACCGTATAAGAATTTTTAGATGGATAATCCATCAATTTCAGCGTTAAAACCCAAAAAAGCTTATACTAAGCCAAATTTCATTATCCCCTTTTCAGATTTCTTAACATGCAACTTTCTGACTTTAACTTCAATCTCCCTGACGAACTCATTGCCCGCTATCCGCTTGAAACACGTAGTGCATCACGCCTGCTCCATCTCGACCTGAATGGCGAATACCACGACCATCATTTCACTGACATTTTAGACTTGCTCAATGAAGGTGACTTATTGGTACTGAACGATACCAAAGTGATGAAAGCTCGCTTAAAAGGCAAACGCGCTACAGGTGGTGCAGTTGAGGTTTTGGTTGAACGTATTCTTGATCCAAAAACCGCACATTGCCACATTAAAGCCAGCAATACGCCTAAAGAAGGTGCGGAATTATTTATCGGTCCAGACGAAGTTAAAGTGACCGTTCAAGGCCGTCATGAAAACTTATTTGTTGTGGAATTTTCACAGCCTATTTTACAAGTTTTAGATTTATACGGTGCTTTACCGATTCCGCCTTACTTTAACCGTGAAGCAGAAGCGATTGATACCGAACGTTACCAAACTGTTTTTAACGATCCGACCAAATTGGCTTCAGTTGCAGCACCAACAGCAAGCTTACATTTTGATGAAGCGCTACTCAAAAAATTGGCAGACAAAGGCGTAAATAAAACCTTTGTTACCTTGCATGTGGGTGCTGGTACATTCTTACCCGTGCGCACCAATGACATTGAAAATCACATCATGCACAGCGAATGGTGTGACGTATCAGAAGAATCTATGGCTTTAATCCGTGAGACAAAAGCACGTGGCAATAAAGTCATTGCTGTCGGTACTACAGCGACTCGCGCGACTGAAAGTGCCGCTCAAGCCAATGGCGGCGAACTCAAGGGTTGGACAGGTGATACGCAAATCTTTATCTACCCTGGTTATGAGTTCAAAGTGGTCGATCGTTTAATTACCAACTTCCATTTACCTGAGTCTACCCTGCTCATGTTAGTTTCAGCGTTGTCTAATCGAGACAATATTTTGAATGCTTATCACCATGCCGTCGACAGCCAATATCGCTTCTTTAGTTATGGTGATGCGATGTTAATTGATAATATTAACCACAAATAAAATTACGCTGAAATCATCCCTATGCCGATAGATTCTGTAAAACACTCCATCCATATTCGTCGAAAAAAGAATGCTGTGGTTTTTCAGAATATCGCTCAGCTCTGGGATATAGGCCGAAACGCCAAAACTCACCAAGAGCTCCTCGATGGGCTGCATCCATGGAACGCACCCATTACGCTCAAATTTGAAAATTTACTCCCCCTAGCTTTAGCTGCGCTGGGTATCGGCTTCATGCTGTTTATTGTGATTCAGCCCGATCATGGCTGGGCACAGCTCTGCTTTGCTGTGGGGTTAGCCATGGTGTTCTGGGCCTATATCAGCTATGAAAAAGATGATCCGCTCGAAGAAGTTATTGCGTTTTTAGAAACCGAATGCATTGCCAGAAAATACCAACTGGCTTTTAACCGACAGCCTCAATACATTTCGATGCCACTGAATAATCTACAGTTTATTGGCAATCTTAAACGCATGTTCCCCGTGTTTAAGCAAGGCAGCCTTTCGAATGACATTCAGACCTTCGCCAGTACGGTTTGGGAAGATGAAAATCAGCAACAGCATCAAGTCATGGTCTTTCATTATCACTATGTGAATGAACTGAAAGTACGTGACAAAGACGGTGATGAAGTCACGGTTAAAGAAATTCATAAAGACCTGTGGGGCGTATTTGTTTTTGATATTGGCATCCATGGTCTTGCCGTATCTGCAACAGGCAAAAACTTTGGCTATCCCTATAGTTTTCATTGGCACAGCAGCGACATTCAAACTAATCAAAAATTAAAGTTTTATGGCGAGAACCAAATGGAAATCGCTAAATTGCTCAGCCCGGGCTTTGTCCTCCGACTGGCGGATTTTTTTCAAAACCGTGAAGGTGATCTGCTATTTCATCCGAGCCACCGCATAATGTGCTATCTTGGCTCTACAGATTTATTTAAAGTCAGTAGTAAAGCAAAACGAATTCAAGATGTTTCGGCATTGCGTGGACATCTCAGAACCTTTAAATTAAATGCTTTAGAAAATTTGAAAAACGATTTAACGCAGTTTTTAAAATAGATTTCATACAATAATGTTTTAACTTACGACCTTTTATCTTGAGGATAAAATTTTATGGGGCTTTTGATCTTTGTTTTAATCATCATTGCATTGTTGATTGGTGCAATCATGATTCGCAACAACATTGTCCGACATCACAATGCAACCATTCGTGCATGGTCAGATGTAGCCAGCTATGAACGTCAAAAAATCAAAATTTTAGATGGATTACAGCCTTTGGTTGAGCAATATTCCAATTTTGAACAAGGGACTTTGGCAAAAGTCACTGAACTCCGTCAAAATATTATGAATTTGAACGTAAATAGTACCGATGTCAGCCAATTACAGCGTATTGAAGCCTTAAATCAAGATCTAATGCGCAGCCTGAATGTTGTGGTTGAAAACTATCCAGAGCTCAAAGCCAATGATATTTATCTGAAAATGATGAATGAAATTGAAGAACAAAACGAAAATGTCGGTGCGGCGATTACTATTTTTAACCGCAACGTCGAGTTGTTCAACAACCACATTCAAGTGTTTCCTAACAATATTATTAATACGCTATTGCTGAGTAAAAAAGCGGTTCGCCCTTTCCGCGATCAAGCTGCCAGCCAAAATTTTGATTATCGTCCGAACTTTTAAGTTCGGGCTTTAACGTACCAAAGTAAAAAAATAATGATGAGGTGATCAAGCACCTCCAAAACTAGAAAGAAAAATAAAATATGCAAAATCAAATTAATGCACTGAAAAATGTGCTGATTCAGGCGTTTTTCAAACTCTATGAGCAGCACCAAGACGACCATATTTACGCATGTACGTTGGTGTTCAATCCCTATTTTTCCATGGACTATATCGCTGTCTCTACGCAGCGTAGTGTTTTTGCCGAAGATGAAGATTCTGCTCAATATCTTGCAGCGCATGATCGATGGAATGTGTCGAAATGGCGCTATCGTAGCCTACCGTCTTTAAGTCAAGACTTGGCGCAGTTCAAAATGACATCGGTAAATGAAGTGGGTCTTTTAGACCTTGATCCATCTTCGATCGAAAGCATAATAAAGTCTGAATCGGCTAACCATCTTTCAATCTTGCTCAATGCCATACAACAAACAAAAGTCGACTTGGCTCAGTCCTATGGCATTGAATTGGACAATATTCTGTTTTTTATCACGGTGCCGACACAGCCCGAAATAGAGATTTATTCAGCTCAGGTTTTAAATCCTCCAAGTACACAACTTGACGATTTTCTTAAATCCAAACAACCGCTCAAACTCGACAGCTTACCTAAACGTATGAAGCTGTCTCAGTATGATAAAGACCTGCTGATTGATTTGGCTCAAATCGTTGAAATACAACCTTATAACTATTTACATGTAGCTAATGAAGTCTATCTTTTAAGCTTAGAAAAAAGCTATGCAACCACGAATCCTTATATTCAAAAGCTTATTGACAGTATCGTGGCCATGACATCGGACCCGAAAGGCACATTTGCGATGGAAAAAGAAGAAATTTTGCAGCGAATTAACCAGTTCTATTTTAATGCCAAGAGTTCAGATGAAGCCTTGTCACAAGACGCAATCTATAAATTTACAGACTTAACACCCGACAAAGCTAGCGTTTAACCGCAGAATCAAGGAAAATAGAGCACTTTTAGCACTCTTACCATCAGCGAACTGTTTTTTCGCCTTGATCTGGACCTTGTATGAAGTTTGAAAAATTGGCGCAATCGGGCCGTGCTCGTCGCGGCCGTTTAACCCTTGAACATGGTGTTGTTGAAACACCTATGTTCATGCCTGTTGGTACTTACGGTACTGTAAAAGGCATGCTCCCACGTGACATTAAAGAAATTAAATCCCAAGTTATTTTGGGTAATACTTTCCATTTATATCTACGCCCAGGCCTAGATGTTATTCGTGAACATGGTGGTTTACACCAATTCATGAAATGGAATAACCCGATTTTGACAGATTCAGGCGGTTTCCAAGTCTTCAGCCTTGGCGCTATGCGCAAAATTAAAGAAGATGGCGTGACTTTCCGCTCTCCAATTGACGGCTCTAAAGTCTTTTTATCTCCTGAAATTTCGATGGATATTCAGCACACGCTGAATTCAGACATCGTGATGATTTTTGATGAATGTACGCCTTATCCTGCGACATATGAAGAAGCGCAAAAATCACTGCAGCTTTCATTGCGTTGGGCGAAACGTTGTAAGACTCAACATCATGACGTGCTGAAAAACCGTAATGCCCTGTTTGGAATTATCCAAGGCGGCATGTACGAAGATTTACGTGATGAATCTTTAAATGGCCTGAAAGAAATTGATTTTGATGGTTATGCGATTGGCGGCTTGTCTGTTGGCGAACCAAAAGAAGAAATGATCAAAGTATTGGATTATCTTCCAGAGAAAATGCCTGCGGATAAACCACGTTACTTGATGGGTGTCGGTAAACCAGAAGATATCGTAGAAGCGGTTCGTCGCGGTGTCGATATGTTTGACTGTGTGATGCCAACTCGAAATGCACGTAATGGTCATTATTTTGTGACCGACGGTTTAGTGCGTATTCGTAATGCCAAATATCGTCATGATCAAAGTCCGCTTGACCCACATTGCGACTGTTATACCTGTACAAACTTCACCAAATCTTATCTCTTCCATCTTGAGAAATGCGGCGAAATGCTAGGTTCGATGCTCGGTACTATTCATAACTTACGTTATTACCTACGTCTAACTGAAGCGATGCGTGATGCTCTTGACCATGGCACTTTTGATGAGTTTGTTGAAGACTTTTATCGTCGTCGCGGCATGGAAGTGCCACCTTGTCCTCAAGATTAATTCTTTCAGCATTTGCGCTGAAGAAAAAGACAAGGTAAATTGCTGAACAAGTCCAATTTATTTATCAAAGTATTGATAACCAGTTTTTTTAGTTTAGGAAAATGAAATGAGCCTTTTTATTTCTACTGCTCACGCGGCAGGTGAAGCTGCACAGCAACCAAGCATGATGGCAAACCTGTTGATGATTGCGGTATTTGTCGCAATCTTCTACTTCTTGATCTGGCGCCCTCAATCAAAACGTGCAAAAGAACATCGTGCACTAATTGAAAGCCTAGGTGTTGGTAGTGAAGTTGTTTTTGCGGGCGGTTTAATGGGTAAAATCACAAAAATCGAAGGTGATTTTGCAGTTGTTGAACTGAACCGTGGCGTAGAAGTAAAAGTACAACGCGCAAGTGTGATTTCAGTTCTGCCTGAAGGCACTCTAAATAACCTTTAATCAAAAAATAAGTCGTGCACCCGCACGGCTTTTTTCATTTTAAGAAGAAAACGAATGCGTTACCCAGCATGGAAATATCTACTGATTCTAGTGGTACTAGTCATCAGTACATTATATGCCCTGCCAAGTTTGTATCCTGATGAACCTGCTGTTCAAATTTCAGGTGCCAAAGCCGGTACCCAGATTGATCAAAGCATCGTACAAAAAGCAGAGCAGATTTTAAAATCTGAAAATATTGCCAGCCATGACAATAGCTTCACCAATAATGCCGCTTTATTACGTGTTGATTCGAGCGAACAACAATTAAAAGCGAAAGAAGCACTGCGTCGTGGGCTCGGTGAAAATTATGTCGTCGCATTAAACCTTGCGCCTACTACGCCAGAATGGCTACAAAAAATTGGTGCTAAACCAATGAAGCTGGGTCTGGATTTACGTGGTGGTGTACATTTCCTACTTGAAGTGGATATGGATAAAGCCATTTCACAACGTATGGAAACGTCTGCGGCTGACTTACGTCGCCAACTTCGCGACAATAAATTAAAATTCAATAGCTTATCTTTGAACAACAACACCATTACGATGCAATTTGCAAATAATGATGACCGTTCTGCAGCTATGGATTTCCTTCGTCGTAACGGCAATGAATATACTCAACAAGCGGTTGCAACAACTGAAGGTTCAACACTACGTTTAAGCTACACAGATACACGTAAACAAGAAATTCAGTCTTATGCTGTCAACCAAAACTTAACAACTTTACGTAACCGTATTAACGAGTTAGGTGTAGCGGAAGCATTGGTGCAAACTCAAGGTAGCAACCGTATTGTGGTTGAATTACCGGGTGTACAAGATACTGCTGAAGCAAAACGTGTACTTGGTCGTACTGCAAACCTTGAGTTCCGCTTAGTTTCTGACTTAAATGATCAATACATCGATCCATACACAGGTCAAGCAAAAGGCTCATTACCTCCGGGTACCGAAGCTTTTGCTTATGAATCTTTGGACAGTGGTCGTCAATTATTGCTTAACCGTAACCGTATCTTAACGGGTGAACGTGTACAAAACGCGTCATCAGGTTTTAGCCAAGATACAGGTGGTGCTGAAGTAAACATTACGTTGGACACTGCAGGCGGTAAGTTAATGTCTGAAGCTACTCGTAATGCTGTAGGCAAACGAATGGCAGTTTTGTTCATCGAGAACAAACAAAAAATTAGTTATGTTGCTGATCCTGCAACAGGTACACAAACTGAAGTTCGTACACCTTATACCGAATCTGTGGTCATCAATGCGGCAACTATTCAAGCCGTATTAGGTTCTCAGTTCCGTATTACTGGTCTGGATTCACCTCAAGAAGCATCTGAACTTGCATTGATGTTACGTGCAGGTGCTTTGGCAGCGCCAATGTACTTCGTGGAAGAACGTGTGATTGGTCCGAGTCTCGGTCAAGAAAACATCGACAAAGGCGTATTATCAACTCAAATCGGTTTCTTATTGGTTGCTATTTGGATGGTGGTCTTCTTCCGTGTGTTCGGTTTGATTGCCAACTTTGCTCTCGTGGTTAACCTTGCCATGATCTTAACTATCATGTCTTGGATTGGCGCATCCCTCACCCTGCCGGGTATTGCAGGTATCGTAATTACCATTGGTATGGCGGTCGATGCCAACGTACTGATCTGTGAGCGGATACGAGAGGAAATTAAATGGGGTGCCTCACCGAAACAGGCGATTGTTGCGGGTTATGATCGTGCGTATAACACCATCTTTGACTCCAACTTAACCACATTCTTGGTTGCTTTCATTCTGTTTGCAATTGGTACAGGCCCGATTAAAGGCTTCGCGGTTACCCTAATGATTGGTATTGTGTGCTCAATGTTCACAGCAATTACTGTGACACGTGCAATCGTACAAATCATTTATGGTAAAAAACGTAACCTGAAGAAGTTGAGCATTTAGGAGATCTAAGATGACTGAAAATACTCAACCGAAACAATACGGCCGTCCTGACAACGAGCGCATTATTCCGTTTATGAAGATTGCCAAACCGGCAGCCTTGATATCGATTATTTTAACGCTCGCAAGTATCTTTTTTATTTGCACCAAAGGTCTAAACCTCGGTTTGGACTTTACTGGCGGTGTGGCAGCAGAGTTGAACTATAGTCAACCAGTAAAATCTACCGATGTGAGCTCAGCGCTGACAAAAGCTGGTTTTAAAGACCCTGTGGTACAAACCTTAGGATCTGACCGCGACCTGATGGTTCGTATGCCAGTTCAAAAAGACATTGAAGCTGAAGACCTAACCAAAGCCATTACGACTGCCGCTCAATTGCCAGGCAATAAAGCAGAAGTACATAAAGTTGATGTGGTTGGTGGTCAAGTCGGTAATGAACTCTACGTGCGTTCTGCGGGCGCTGTTGGTCTTGCCCTACTGCTCATGCTGGTTTATGTCACTATTCGCTTTGAGTTCAAACTTGCGATGGGCGCTGTACTGTCTTTATTCCACGATATCGTGGTGACCATTGGTATCTTTGCTATGATGCAGTGGCCGTTTGACTTAACAGTTTTGGCTGCGCTACTCGCGATTATCGGCTTCTCGCTCAACGATAACATCGTTGTATCTGACCGTATTCGTGAAAACTTCCGTAAGATTCGCGGTGCTGAACCTCTTGAAGTTGTGAACAGTGCTTTGACTGAAACACTTCGCCGTACCATTCACACCTCTATGACACTGTTACTGGTTGTTGTAGCGATGATGGTACTGGGCGGTGATGGTCTGAAATGGTTCTCTGTTGCAATGTTTGTTGGTGTATTTGTGGGTACATATTCATCAATTTACATTGGTACAGCCTTCGCGTTATGGCGTGGCCTGAACCGTCAAGACTTCATTGTACAAGTGAAGCCTGAATTTGAAGAAGAAGAGATTCCTTAAGCCTTTCAACTTATAGTTCAGATCAAAACCCATCTTCGGATGGGTTTTTTTATGGCGTATTTATATAAATTTATATGAATAGTATTAAGCTGAAAATCAGCCTATTTCCACACTCTAAATTCTATTTTTCAATGCTGAAAAATTTGAATGTCTGGGAATGCAAAACCGTTGCAGGACAGCGCTGAACGCCACGAAACTGTTAACATCGTGCTGGGTAATAAAAAGTTTTGATACGCAAAAGTCCCAATTTCTGGATGGCTGCATATCCCGCCATTGTGCATGGGATGTATCTGCGTATCCAATTCGTTCAAACTTATACGAATACTCAGGCCAGAAGCCTTTAATACGGCCTCTTTGGTGGTCCACACTTTAAACCAGTATTCATCTGAATTGTCCGCCTGCCCCCAGTTTGCCAACTCATTGGGATGAAAAGCATGGCGCGCTAAAGCATCAAAACGCATCTTGCGCGCTAAGTCTTCCACGTCTACGCCTATATCATGATTATGACTGCTGATTGCCAAAGCATAATGGTGCTGGCTATGCGAGTGATTAAAGGCAAGCGCTGCTGTTTGGGCTAAATAAGGTTTACCAAATTCAGTCTTTAAAAAATCTGTGTCTTGCACGGGCCGCTGCATGGCGTCTGAAAGATGTAAATTGCGCTGCTGATAAATTTGCTGTTTTTTATAGGCCTGATAAGCGCGCATATCAGAAAATGCATCGCGCGTTAAAGGCGCAAGTTGAGCAATGGCATTTATAGCACTTGAATGGTTCTTGGCTTATTCATGCCCTGCTCAGCTTGATGTTTATGTTTAAAATACAGTAATCACTTAAAATTTAACGATATCACCTTTCAGCGCTACGCCTGCAATCGCAGTTCCTTTCGCGCATTGATATGTGGTGGTGCTGCGAGTTTCATTTGACTTGTAGAAACTCACCAAGTTAGTTACTGCATTCGCGCCTTTGGCTTTAGCGGTATTTTGGAATTGAATCAATGCAGAACGCAGTACATGGTCACATGAGCTTTCTGCAGATTTGGCAAACCCGTTGGTTTTTTTATTGGTGACTAAACCTTTTTCAATGACTTTACCACCAGATTTTGTCCCTGCCAGATAAAATTTCACAGAACCATCTAGCGTACCTTCAGCAACTGCACGATCAACAGCTTCTTTGAAATTAAAATCATGCATGGCATCTGCTGCATGCACAACGGTCATTGCCCCTGCCATCAATACAGCTGCAGCACAGATATTTTTCAATATCATTATTTTTCCCTCTTTTTTAAATTAAACCTGTTTAAATATCAAGGAGGTATTAATCCCTCCAAATGCAAAATTGTTGCTCATCAGCATGTGCGTTTCTGCTGAACGCATTTCATTGACGATATAATCCAAATCGCCGCAGTCGCTGTCAAGCTGTTCTAAATTTAAAGTCGGCACCAGCTGTTTACGGTGCATCATTTCAATACTCAGCCACGCTTCAATCGCGCCGCAAGCACCTAGCGTATGCCCAAAATAACTCTTTAAGGAGCTGATCGGCTTCTTGCCTAATATGCGCGCTGTCGCTTGAGTTTCAGCGACATCACCTTGATCGGTAGATGTACCGTGCGCATTCACATAATCAATTTCTGAGGCATCTACCTGCGCATCTTTCAGTGCCAGCTCCATGCAGCGTCCCATCATCTCAGAATCTGGGCGTGTTACATGCTGACCATCGGTATTGGTTCCATAACCAATAATTTCTGCATAAATGTTCGCGCCGCGTGCTTTGGCATGTTCATATTCTTCTAAAATCAGACAGCCTGTACCCTCGCCCACCACCAAACCATCACGCTTTGCATCAAAAGGACGTGGAGTTTTTTCTGGGCTGTCATTTTGCGTACTGGTGGCCAGCAGCACATCAAACACCGCAGAACCAGCAGCGCTCAGCTCTTCTGCTCCGCCTGCAATCATCACGGTCTGCTTGCCGTATTTAATGGCTTCATAAGCCTGACCAATCGCCATAGAGCCTGAAGTACAGGCACTGGATGTTGGCAAGGTCTGTCCTTTCAAACCAAAATACACCGTCATATTGACTGCGCTGGTATGCGACATCATGCGAATATAGGTCGTCGCATTCAGCTTGTTCATATTATTATCCAGCAGCATGGCGCCAAACTCACCGACCGCATCAACACTGCCAGCAGATGAACCAAAGGCCACACCCGCTTCGCCGCTATGCAGAATTTCATGGTTGAGCAGGCCAGCATCTTCCAGCGCTTTTTCTGCGCAGACCACAGACATTAAGGCTACACGCCCCATGCCGCGAGTCACCTTACGGTTAAAATGCTTGGGAACGGTAAAGCTCTCTACAGGACCACCCAGCTTACTGCGTAGATCACCATAGATTTCCCAATCTGGCATGTAGCGGATGCCGCTTTTGCCTGCTGCAAATTGTTCAAAAATTTGATCTGCAGTTTCACCCAATGAAGTGATACCTGACATGCCTGTAACAACTACACGTTTCATCAAATCAGTCCTCCATTTACCGAAATCACTTGGCGGGTAATATAGCTGGCATCATCACTGCATAAAAACTTAACCGTTTTTGCCACTTCATCCACTTGCCCCATGCGCTGCATTGGAATCATTTTCAATGCATGTTCTTTGACTTCTTCTATCACCATTTCAGTTTCAATTAAACCTGGTGCTACACAATTCACAGTAATTTTTCGTTTTGCTAATTCCAGTGCCAATGCTTTGGTTGCACCAATTAAGCCTGCTTTGGCAGCGCTGTAATTGACTTGCCCGCGGTTGCCCATCACGCCAGAAACGGAAGATAAAGTGACAATACGGCCGCCTTTTTTCAAACGGATCATCGGCATCATCAATGGCTTAAGCACATTGTAAAAACCATTCAGTGAGGTCGATACCACCTCATCCCAATCATCATCGGTCAAAGCTGGAAAAGCGCCATCACGGGTTAAGCCAGCATTCAGCACCACACCATAAAATGCGCCATGCTCAGCCATATTCTGTTCTAAAATTGAGGCTATATTTTCACGGTCATTCACATCAAACATCAACACATGACTGCTTTGTCCCATGGCCTGAATTTCTTGCGCTACCTGCTCCGCTTCCTGCTGACGAGACCGCGCATGCACAGTGATATCAAAACCAGCTTTTGCCAATTCCAAAGCAATTGCCTTACCTATACCGCGGCTGGATCCTGTTACTAAAATTCTTCTACTCACGTTCATTTCCCAATCGCGTCATTCATATTTTCTGGTTCAAATACACTCAGCATGGCGCTAAAGCGATGTTCTTGATATTCAATTTCACAATTAAACTGGCCTAGACCTTCGTGCAGATAGCTCTGCTCAACTCGAATACGCACGGTATTGCCCACAGCGAAATATGGACAGGGCAACTGCATTTTACGTGTACCCAATAAAAAGCCGACTTTAGGCGGCAAGCCTTTCGTTTGCCCTTTATGTCCCGCATAGGCACTGATGGTTTGCGCCATTAATTCAATGCTGCTCCATGTCGGCAAACCTTCTGCTTCACAAAACATCAACTCAGGTCGAATCTGCAATTCTGCAATGGCATAACTGTCATTGGCTTCAATCAAATGATCTACAAAAACCATCGGTTGTTCATGCGGAATAAACTGTACGGCATCCATCATGGCAAAACGGTTCCTAAAATTAAACTGATATTGCTGCCGCCAAAGGCAAAGGAGTTGCTCATTACATAATGCATCGGCTGCGCTGCATGGCTATTCAAAACATAATTCTGCTGAGCCAAAGCAGGGTCTAATTCACCTGCGTGATGTAAAGGCAGCCAAGATTGATCTAACAGCACCTGCTGGCAAATAAAAGCTTCAATCGCACCTGCCGCACCTAGGCAGTGACCCGTTTTGTGTTTGGTGCTGCTCAGCGCAACTGGATAATCTGCAAAAATGGTCTGCACCGCTTTAATTTCCATGAGGTCATTTTGCGGAGTAGACGTGCCATGCAAATTCAAATAGCTAATATCTGTAGCATTTAAATCAGCAGCATCCAATGCTTTTTGCATCGCTTCTGCCGCACCTCGCCCTTCTGGATGCGGCGCAGAAATATGCCATGCATCCATAGATTCACCACTTGACAGTAGCATCACTGGAGCCGAGTCTTTGGACAATAAAAATAATGCCGCCGCTTCACCAATATTGATGCCGTCACGGTGTGCGCCGCAAGGCTGGCAAATAGAGCTGGATAAGCTTTCCAAACTGTCAAAACCATTCAAAGTCAATTTGCACAAAGTATCTACACCGCCAACTAAAACGGCATCTGCTAGATCTGCATTCAGCAGGCGCTGCCCTGCAGCCATGGCTTTGGCTGCCGAAGAACAGGCAGTTGAAATGGTATATGCAGGACCTTCCCAGCCCAAGTACTGCTGCAGTGATTTCGCCACACAGCCCATTTCCTGTTTATGATGGCTAATCGGCTCTGCAGAAAGTTGCTGAAAATGCGCCTTTAATATTGCTTCATTATCGGCAATGCCTGAAGTCGAAGTGCCAACAATGACTGCAAGGCGCTGCTTTGCAAATTGTGCTGTATAGGCGCGAATATCAGCCTCTATTTGCCGCAAAGCCGTTAAAGCAAATCTTAAATTACGCGAATCTGCAAACTGCAAATGTTCTGGTATGTTTTGCCCTAAGGATGCAGCAGAAGCCCCCACCCAAACCGTGCGCTCCGCGATTAAATCTTGACGCTGCGTTAATGTATTGCCTGCTGTGCACAGTGCATTTTTCAATTCACTGGCATTTTCCCCCAAAGAAGACAAAGCCGCGCTGAACTGTATCCCCACAGCAGAATGGCGCATGATATTGTTATTGGTCACTCTCGCCTCGATCATCTTCCAAAGTATTGCTCACTGCGCTAATTACCATTTGATACGGTACTTGCAGGTTATTCAGTTCAACCGCTCCCTCTAGCGGCTGAATGTTTAACACGGGCTGCTGATTGATATAGACCACACCGTCTTTTTGCCTCACAGCCGTTTGCCCTGCATGTAAAGCCATAAACTGTGGATAGGTTGCGTACAGAATATCCCTCACCACATAGTCAAAGGGCAAGTATTTCATGGCATCTATACGCTGTTCCACACGAACCTGCTGCCCATCAAAACTAAGTTTAAACAGCTGCTGCCCAGTCAGGCTCAGCGCCAGCATGTCCAGCTGCTGACCGCTTTGCTGCTGATACAGCAAAAAACTGAAGCCATGTTCTTTCCATTGCACTTCAATCTGATCTTGGCGCTGATAGCTTTGCGCGGTCCATTGTGGCGCAGACAAACCTTGCGCCTTTGGCAGAATTTTAGGCGCCAAGCTTTGACAGCCGCTGCACAAGACAGCGCCAGCCAAAACTAAAGCAGTGATTTTAGCATTTACATTAAGTGCCATCTGTCATGGTTTCCCGCATGTGCGCTTCGCGGCAATATTCTGCCAATGTACTCAAACGCTGCTTGGCATTACGGTGAATCGGGTTTGTTTCATCCCACGCATAGCCTGCCAAAAGTGAGGCAATCATGCGGCGGATTTTTTCATCTTGCTTCGTTGAAAATACCACATCTTGAAATTCGCCTGTATACCAAGATTCCACATAAGCGCGGAACACTTGAATACCTTTGCGTAATGGTTTTTCATACTGCACCATCCAGTCCACAGACTGACCTTGCAATACTTGATCAACCAAAGGAATGGCCAAGCTAGAAGATTTCAGCGCAATAGTCACCCCTGAAGAGAACACAGGATCTAAAAACTCGCCCGCGTTGCCGAGCAATGCATAATTATGTGAAGCCAGCTGTTTAACATTGGCAGAATAGCCAACCAATGTACGGACTGGCGTATCATGCTTCGCTTTGCGCAACACCTTAGATAAACTCACATCATCCGCCAAAATGCGTTTTTGCAATGCCTCTAAATCATAATCGGGACTACCGTCATAACCATATTTTTCAAAAAAGTCTTGCTCTGCAACCACACCAAACGATGAACGTCCATCGGCAAAAGGAATCAGCCAATACCATGCGCGGTGATCTTTTTCATGTACCGCAATCAAGATTTTTTCACGGTCAAATTCTGGATCATCCAAAATACCGTCTTCAATATGCGTAAATACGGCGCGGCGAACTGGGAAATCTGACGGGCTTTCTAAATCTAAAAATTTAGGCAAAATTCGGCCAAAGCCGCTGGCATCCAACAAGAACTTGCCTTGAATTTGATAAGGCTGACCTTGTTCATCTTTCACCGTCAAAATGGGATGCGCGCTTTCTACATCTACAGCGGTCACTTCATGACCAAAGCGGATGTCTGCACCCATTTTGCCTGCCTGCTGCGCCAGCAAATGGTCAAAATTGGCACGGCGCACTTGCCAAGTAGTGCCCGGGCCTTCACTGAATTTTTGGGTAAAATCATAGAAACTGCGCTGCGGGCCTTTTAGGAAAGCTGCGCCGTTTTTAAATTGAAATGCATATTCTTCGACATGCTCACGCACCGTCTCCAGCAGGCCAGCTTCTTCTAGAAATACCATAGACTGCGGCAGTAGAGATTCCCCAATTGAAAAGCGCGGAAAATATTGTTTTTCGATCACCGTCACTTGATAGCCTTTTTGACGCAGTAAGGCTGCTGCCGAACTGCCCGAAGGCCCTGCGCCAATAATTAAGACATCTGTGTGCTGTAGTGTGCTCATTGCACTATTACCTTATTACTCAGCTCTTTGGCTGATATTGCTGAACCACAACATGCTCTGCATCGGAAGATGTAAACAATGTTGCATAAATAAATGAAAAAATGACCCCGAGCAGCACCGTCAAGCCAAAGCTGTGAATGGCATAGGTATGGCTAAAGGACAGAAGTCCAAACCCAAAGAAAGTCGACATCATGCATAGAAACAGCGCCATGCCAACCACTTGCGGATGGTCGTGTCCATGACGATAGAAAATCGCATAGTCCACGCCAATGCCGATAATCAGGAAGGTGCCCATAATGCTGAACAGATTAATTTCTACGCCTAACCAAGCTTGTATGGCAAAGGTCGTCATCAGCGCCATGGTCACGGGCAGCACCAGCGGCAAGATGGATTTTTTCCCATATAGCAGCCCTAAGCCAATGGCTAAAATTGCCAAAGCACTCAGCAGCAGCCACTGCGCTTGTATACGATGCTGCTGAAATAGCTCAGACAGCTGATTGACTGGCCGCAGCAGCTGCACATTGTGATTGCTTAATTTTTGCAAAGCTACCACATCATACACATTTTGCAGCATGACTAAACGCTGGGTAGAATTCATCTGTAAAAAATGCAGCGGATGATCTTGAAACACAGCATCACTCAGCAGCGGCTGATGCTTCAAATTGACTTGCCAATTCAAAACCTCAGACTCATTCAGCTGCAGCGCCTGTGCATAATCACGCAATGCCTGCTCAGGAATGGCCTGAAGCATAGCTACATTCTGCTTTTGCTGCACTAGAGGCAGCACCCACTGACCCAGCGCCTGTACAGCATCTAATTTTCCAGCCTGCTGCAATTTAGACAGCTGATCCAGTAAATGCTGTTCATTGCGCTCTAATTCTGCAGGTGTTTTGCCCTGCACCACAAAATAATCACTGCCCTGCTGCTGCATAAAGCGTTCGCGCACATACTGATCTTCCTGTTTTAAGCGTTGATCCATACTTTGCAAGTTACGGATGTCATCATTGCTTTTTAAGAACAGTAAGCTGCTGCCAGTCACTGCAACAATCAGCGCCATCAAAACATAGCGTAAGCGATTACGTGCTTGAATATAGTTGCGCGCATGACCAATAAAACTCAGCATACGAATTGCAGGTTCGGCATTTAAAGCAGGCAAGCGCGGCAGCAGTAAAATACTGGTCACCCATGCCGCGCTTAGGCCAACCATAGAGAACACTGCGATCTGCTTAAAGCCCGGAAATGGCGTAAAGCTCAGCACCACATAAGCCAGCAGCGTGGTCATCAGACCCACAAATAAGCTCGGCAATAATGGCTTTAAGACGGCAAAACCATCAATTTGACGGTGCTGAGACTGCATGGCCATAAAGTAAAATGAAAAATCCACACAGACACCAATCAAACTGGCGCCAAAGACCAAAGTCATTAAATGAATTTCGCCAAAAATACTATATGTAACGGCAAATGCAACCAAGCTGCCCGTTCCCACAGCGACCATTTCTGTCAGCATGGGGCGGATAGAACGGAAGCCAAACCACACCAAAAGCAGAATGCCTAGGGTTGAACCGACACCAATCGTCGAAATTTCTTCTTTCGCAGAGTTTGTGCCAAATTGCGCAAACAGCAGTGTTCCTGTCCAATGCGGTTTAACCTGCAATTGGCGCAGATGCTGATTCATCTGCTGAATAAAAGCATCGGTCTGTTCTTGATAGGCAATGCTGTAAGGACTGTTCTTAAGCTGCAGCACCACCAATCTGGAAATGCCCTGTTCATCGCGCTTGGTGGCAAAGCCTTGTTCTAGGCTAATATCTGAATTGTTCTGTAACGCGCTAAGCCCCATCGCATAACGTGGAAACAGCAACAGCGGATCACTTTGCAGCATTTCCGCCGTGACCGGCATACCCGGACTCATCAATTGCAATAAGCCTTGCTCTGCTAAGGTGGCATAATCTTTGTGCTGCAGCAGTTCACGATCGCTCTGGGTTAATAGCCCTGCCTTGTGCTGATACAGCAGTTTGGCAAATTTGTCATAGTCCAGCTGAGGACGCATAGGCTGAAATAGTTGGCTTTGATTGGCCTGCGTTTTCAGTAGTTTTGTGGCTTGATCCAGCTGCTGATCATTTTGAGCATCCAGCACTACAAAGACTTTGTCATTCAGCTGATTGCTGACATAGTTTTGCGCACGCTCCAGATTCGCATCTTGATGTGTTTCTGGCAGCAAGGCAAAAATATTGGTCTGAATTTTAATGCCATTGTTCAGCCATGCCGCAGCTAAAACGACCGCAATGACACAGAGTATGACCAGCCAAATGGCTGTAAATTTATTTTGCCAATTGGAAAAGCGCATTTTCCGCAGCCGTTAAAGTTTGAGGTTGAGCGCTTTGCTGACTAAATCGGATGACCGTGCTGTTATTGGCCTGTTCCTGAATCACAATGCGGTTCACATAACGCTGACCTTGAGCATCAACACGGACAAACAGTTTTTTAAATAAACTGCTCTTTGGTGTCAGCACCACATTCCACTGTGCAGGAGTATAATTGGCTGAAACCACATTAAAGTTTTTCGCCAGTGCAGTTTCATTACCAGACATCAGCTGTAAAAACATAGTCGCAACAGAACCATAAGGCGTTTTATCAACTGCAATTTGGCTTGAAGTGCGCTGCGTTTTTTGCACCAGCTTACGCGGCGTCACGATTAGATCTGCTTTCACAGGACTTTGAATTTGCCAAAGCACGCCCTGATTTTTACTGAACAGCACTTCGCCTTTCGAAACATAGGTTTTATTCAGCGAAGCCAATTTTTTCTGCTGTTCAAAATTGGCGCGTACCACTGGCGTTGCCGCCAATTGCGAAAAGACCTGCTTCAATTTGGTATTCTGCGCATGACCTGCAGATGTCATCAGAGCAGAAGCTGTAATCAAACACAGCGGCAATACTGCTTTTAAAATAGGAGATCGAATATTCATCCTACTACTCCGCTTTAAATTCAGACCATACATTTAAACAGTCCAATAAAATTTGAGGCGACTGGTAACACATTTCACGTGTTGCAATCTTCACTGCCACTTGCGTGGTATAACCTTTAGTGAGGCGTCTGCCCGAAATTGCATCAAAAATCTGATACTCAATTTTCAGACGGTTTTCCCATTCTTTTAAAATTGCGCGTACACGGATTTTTTGTTCAAATTCGATGCCCTGCACGTAGCGCACATGGCTTTCAATTACAGGCCATACATAGCCTGAATCACGCATTTGCGTATAGTTATAATGAAACTGATCCAGCAGCTTACAGCGGGCAATTTCAAAATATTTTAAATAATGCCCATGCCAAACCACATTCATTGTGTCCACATCATGAAAAGGCACATCAATAATCACATCTGCATGCATCGCTTTATCCTTGGCTTATACAGCAATGCTGTTCAAAAGTTCTAAATTTTCAAAACGGTTGACCAGCGCCTGCAGCTCGTTTTGTAAAGGGCGATCTTCCTCCACATAGTTGAAGCTTTGAAGCACCCACTGTTGAAATGCTGTTAATACTGGACTGAGTTCTGTATCTAAACCTTTCAATTGAACCGCCTGCACAGCAGCACAGCTCAATGCCGCCATTACCTGTTCAGTCAGCGCAATCACACGACTCGCATCACGCGCTGCA
Organism: Acinetobacter sp. YH12070; assembly: GCF_013419625.1. Taxonomy (NCBI): domain Bacteria; kingdom Pseudomonadati; phylum Pseudomonadota; class Gammaproteobacteria; order Moraxellales; family Moraxellaceae; genus Acinetobacter; species Acinetobacter sp. YH12070. The sequence continues at coordinate 38,634 of NZ_VOZT01000002.1, forward strand.
ATGGTTCCCATACTGACTTTATCTTGATTATGACATTCAGTTGAACGAGAAAAAATTGATGCTGACAAAGTCTGTTTCAGTGCTTCTGCTGTCCATGCCGACACCCCAATTTGCACGGCTTTAAATCCATGATTCAACGGCATGCGTTCTGGGCTTGAACCCGTCAAGTTGCGCGGCAGGCCGTTATTCATTTTGTAATCGACCAATTGCGCGAGCTGGCGGTCCATCAAGTCTGCAATATTGGCAATCATGATTTTTAAACTGTCCATGGCCTGCGCAATATGACCGCCATAGAAATGTCCGCCATGCAGTACACGCAAATTCACAGGATCAATCAATGGATTGTCATTGCTGGAATTTAATTCATTTTCAATAAACTGGCGCAGCCACACTTTTGAGTCTTCAAATACGCCAATAATATGCGGTGCACAGCGCAGTGAGTAACGGTCCTGCAGACGTGAACTTTGGTGCTCTGTCTGCACTTGGCTGTTCAGCCAAACACGCAGTTGCGCAGCAATCTGCTGCTGGCCTGGATGTGGTTTTTGCGCAAACAGTACTTCATCAAAATGGCTTGGATTTCCTTCCAGCGCCAAGACATTCAATGCCGTTACCATGGTGCTAGCCAAGGCAATCTGTTCTGCTTTTTTATAGTTCAGGCACGCAATGGCAGTCATCACCGCTGTACCATTCATCAAGGCCAAACCTTCTTTAGGGCGCATCACTAAAGGCTGCATGCCTTTTTCGGCATAGACCTCTGCAATGGGTACAATCTTGTCTTGATAATACACATCACGCTCGCCTACCAGCGCACCCGCAATATAAGACAATGGGGTTAAATCACCGCTAGCGCCGACAGAACCTTCCGATGGAATGACGGGAATCACATCTTCATTCAGCATCCACGCCAAACGCTGCAGCAAGGCGTGCGATACACCTGAATAGCCGCGTGCCAGCGAACATAAACGCACTGCGACCACTGCACGCGCGGTGATTAAATCCAAATTTTGGCCCATACCGCAGCCATGAAAGCGTGACAAATGCAAAGGCAGTTCATTTACTTGATGCGGTGGAATTTCCACAAGGCAAGAATCGCCATAGCCTGTGGTTACGCCATAAATAACGCCTTCATCCTGCAATAACTGATCGAGAAAATCTGCGCCGCGCTGAATCAATGCATTCCACTCATCTGAAGCAGGCAGTGCTACTTGATGTTCTTTACGCGCAACAGCCACAATATCTTCAATGCTGAGAGCGAATTCCCCAATCGTTAACACAAGACTTATCCTTTATTCCAAAAATTATAAAAATTAAACCATTGATACGGCGCACGCATGCAATGCTGTTCCAGCAGCTGCACATATTGCCGAGTGGTCTGCTGCATGGCTTGCATGCGCTCTTTACGCGGCCAGTTCAGCTGATCTGCCACTTTATGAATATGCACTTCAAAATGCGCTTGCACCCGATAGCAAAACACCGCCAAAACGGGCGCTTTCAATAAACTTGCCAAAATCCACGCGCCTTGCGGCCACAGCGCCTGTTCCCCTAAAAACTCAACAGGCTGGACACGGCCAGACTGCACAGGCACACGGTCGGCAGCCACAATCACCCATTCGCCTTGATCCAGCTTATCTTGCAAAATCAATGCGGTTTCTATACCCAGCTCATCTACCGAAACCAAATTCACATCTGCATGCTCATTCAGCTTCTTTAAAAATTCATTAAATTTTGTCGCGTGCTTTTGATAGACCAGCACATTAATTTTTTGTGCATGTTCAGACTTCACCGCACGCAGCAGCTCAATATTGCCAAAATGTGAAACAACAATCACTGCGCCTTTTTGGTAATGCGCACGGAAATGTTCATGCCCATGTAATTGCAGTTCCTGCTCAGCCACATTGCCCAGCCAGCCTTCAATTTTATCTAAAATGCATTCGCCAAACTGCATTAAATGCGTATAGGTCTGCCCCATATGCGGCTCAGACGCAAAAGGCGATTGACTGCCTGCAAAATGATGCAGCTTTTTTAAATACAGTAAAGAAGCTTGGCGTGCTGTGTTTGAAAACAGCCAATACCACATAATCACAAAATACAGCACCAATCTGCACAGCCAGCGTCCACCCAATCGGTAAAAGCCGAGCATCAGCATCAGTGGCAACATGCCGCCACGCTCTTTGATGCTGCTCCATTTGGGAGTGCTTTTTTCTGTCTTTTTTTGCTCTGACACGCTTAGCCTTTCACTTTGTAATACAGCAATTTGGGTAAGCGCAGCAGCATGCCGCCCAATAAGCGGCTATGCGCGCGAGCCATTCCTAAATTATCTCGCCAAACATTAAAATGCGAAATACCATCTTCAGGATAGATGACCCGCGTAGGCACATTCACAAAATGTACATTTTCCCATTTCAAGCGCACCAAAATTTCTGAGTCAAAGCCCATGCGCGGCTGAAATTTAGCGCTATTCAGTACGTTTACTGTCTGCGCCAGCGGATAAACTCGAAAACCGCACATACTGTCTTTTATTTCAAAAGATAGGCTGTTAATCCAGACCCAAATATGTGTTGCATAACGTCCATATAAGCGTTTTTTCGGGACAGTCGCATCAAATACAGGCTGACCAATCACCATCGCTTCTGGATGCTGCGTCGAGGCATCTAAAAAGCGCTGAATATCATTCCAATCGTGCTGACCATCCGAGTCTAATTGCAAGGCGTGACTATAGCCCTGCTTATATGCATGCTGCAGCCCCGTCATAACCGCCCCGCCCTTGCCTTGATTAACTTCATGCTCAACCAAATCCAGTAAAGGGTTATCTGCAGCCAATGACCGCAGCACCGCTGTACATTCAGCATCACTGCCATCATTCACCATAATAATAGGCAACTGAAAAACGTTTAGATGTTCAGTTAAGGCCGCCAAATAATGCGGATGGTTATAAACTGGAATTACAAAGCAATGCTGCATTCTTATACCCTCGGCTTATTCTTCTGCCGCTGAAACAGCAAACAGCAGCCGCCCAGAAGCCAATGTTTTATCGTGTTGTTTCAGTTCAAAACTGACTTTGTGCGCCTTTCGCACTAAGGATAAATCCACACATTGATAAGGACGAATCAAGTCCTGAAATTTTAACTGCTCAAAACCATTGCACCATTGCAAATCTGCCCAATGCTGCTTTGCAAAATGCTGAATGAAGCCAATTTGACCAACGCCTGGATAAATTGGAAAATTCGGAAAATGTCCTTTAAAACATTCTAACTCAGGACTGAATTCCAGCGCTAAATTAAGCTGCTCATCGTGTATCTGCTGTGTCAAAACTACAGGCAGCTGCATCAGCTGAAACAAAGACTTTAAATACTGCTTATTGAGTTTTGATTGCGCATTTTGCGGCATCAGAGACAAGAAACGCCATTGCCGCGGAATGGCAATACTCTCCAGCTTTTCACTTAACTGTTTTTTTAAATGCGCTACGAATGCCGCTTTGCCCATTTCCTGCAGATGCTGACGCGCTTCATCCGTCAGCACAGCCACCGCGGCTAAAATTTGACGGTGCTCTTTTTCATAAACTAATACATGACATTGCTGTACAGCCTCTAAATCTGAAATTTTCAGTTCAATGGCATCGAGGCTTAAACGCTTTTCTTCCAGTTTCACAATTCGGTCTAAACGGCCCAGCAATCGAAATGGGCCCTTAGAGTTCGCCGTTTCTGTCAGTTCGACTTTATCACCCGTCAAAATCCAGTCTGTACTAAATGCATGATTGGTTTTGACTGCCAATTCTTGCTGTTCCTGAGCCTGAATATCAACATTGGCAAAAGGAGTCCATAAGGCATCATCCTGCTGACGATGCGCAATTCCGCCTGTTTCAGAACTGCCAAACACTTCTGTAATGGGACTGTTCAAATATGGGCGGACACCCGCATCCAGCTTGCCGCCAGAGGAATACACCATAATACAGTCTTGCAGCAGTACATCCTTGGTCCAGCGTTTAAGCAAGGCTGGGCTGGAAATCACATAGTTTGGCAGCAGTAAATGCGCGATTTTCTTTTGAATATCTGCTACATCTTCTGGAAAGGCCAATTGCTTTTGATAAAAGCTGCGCCCACTCGCTAAAGGCCACAGCAGTTTAAACAATAAGCCATAGATATGCTGATGGCTGACTGTTGCAATTGCGACGGCCTGTTCGGGCAAAGCAAAGCTGGCATCTAGGCCGCAAACTTCATTAAACAGCTGCTGTAAGGTACGAGGAATTTTTTTCGGTTGGCCCGTAGAGCCTGAGGTATAAAAATACACCTGCGCCTGATTTAAAAAGGCGTCATCAAATTCAAAAGTTTCTTGATGTTTTTTATCTGAGATTTCACTGCGTTTTAAAAAATAGATCTGCTCGGCAGCCAATTCTTTTTCTAAGTCACTGACACGGTTGGGCGGCAGCAATACCTGTTTTTTTGCCTGCAAAGCAGCAAATAGCAGCACCAAAAACTCATAGCTGTCTTGTTCCCACAGCGCCCAAACAGGTTCAGATGACATGCGGATCTGAATTGCCTGCAGCGCAACATCCTGCCAAAAATCCTGAAATGAAATTTCACGTAGATCAGACTGAATACATAAAGTTCGGGATGAATGCAGATGGTGCTGAAAATGACAAGACATAAATGTTATTTCTAAACCGTGATTATTTTCTAAATTAAAAAAATGAAAATGACGCTATTTTTGCGCCTGATGCAATCGCTGCTGGCGTTTGCGCAGCAAGTACTCTCCGAGCAATAAAATACCCATCAACACATAGGAAATAAAACCGTTATACAGCACCCAAATCTTCATTGACACAAAATACACCGTCCATAATGCAATCAGCGCATTGATAGCAAAAAATCCGCACCACACTTTGGTGACTTGACGTGTCCAATGCACGCCTTCTGGCGGTAATTCTGGCTCAGCTAACCGCGCAAAGCGCTCAATCATGGATGGCGGTTTGATTAAGGTCATACTGAAAATAATCAAAGCACCCACATTCATGCAGACTGGGTACAGTTTTAGCCACGCATGATCTTTAAGTATCAAGCTTAGCCCACCGCAGAGTATAGCAAAGCCGGTCAAAGGCCACAGCAAAGCATTGCCCTTGCTGAACATGCGCATCATGCCCAGTGCAATCAGCAGCACACTCACCCATGCATAGTGGCCTTTTGCCAAACCATAGCCGACAAAAAAAGGATAGAGAATCAATCCGATTACTGCTATCCCTTTAAAAACTGCATTCATTCAGCTGACATATTCTGAATGACGGCTACAACGTCCTGTACGGTGCGGACATTTTTAAAATCTTCCGGATTTACTTGCTTACCGGTTAATTCTTTAATCTTTACGACCAAATCAATCGCATCAATACTGTCTACATCCAAATCTGTTGCCAGATTGGACTCAAGCTGTACATCTTCAGGCGCGATTTCAAACAATTCGTCCATCCATTCGCGCAATTTTTCTAAAACGGTTTCTTGTGCAAGCATAGCAACCTCTTATGTTGTTTTCTGAGCTTCAACTAAAGCCACTAAGCTTTGAATTGATTTAAAGTGTTCTTTGGTTTCTGCAGACTCTGCATTTAAATGAATGCCGTAACGCTTTTTCAATGCCAAGCCCAGCTCCAATGCATCAATTGAATCCAAACCCAAACCGTCGCCAAATAAAGGCGATTCTGTTTCAATGTCTGCAATGGTGATGTCTTCTAGGGCAAGCACATCAATAATCATTTGCTTCAATTCATCAGCAAGATTGTTCATTTAAAGATAACTCTTGGTTAAAAAACCGCTGTAATTGTTGATTTAATTGACGTACATTTTTTGGATTGACACTAACATCATCCAATACGTCTTCCACTTGGATCGCATCCAAAACTTTCACGTGAATATGAAAAGGCTGTTCTGGGATGTGATACCACTTTTCATTTTTGGTCAGGGTCGAAGGTGTACATGTAATCAGTACTGGCCGAATTGGTACACCTGCGCGCAAGGCAATATTGGCAGCGCCGCGCTGAAAGTCATTCAACAGTGTATCTTTTTCAGTCCGTGTCCCTTCTGGGAAAATCAGTAACGATGCCGCTTTATCCTGCTGCAGTTTGTTCACGCAATCCTGAATAAATTGTTCTGAACCTGCATTTAGAATATAGCCTGCACTCTGCACAGGACCTTTGGTAAATGGGTTAGACCACAGCGCCTGTTTAACCACGCAATTTGCCTGTTCCATTAAACCAATTAAAACCACAACGTCAATCAGTGTCGGATGATTGGCAATCACCAACTCCTGCTGACTGTGCTGCAGTTTTTCCAGCCCTTCAACTTCATAGGTCATAATGCCCAGCTTAACCATCATTTCAGTAAAGCCTTTAAAGCTGTGCTTAATGACTTTTTGCGTGCGCTGTATGCGTAAGGCTTCATCTTGGGTACTGAGTTTCACCAAAGGCGCAACAAGGCCACCTATCGCTGCTCCACCTGCTCCAAAGCTGGCAAAACTAAAGCCTGTCGCACCGACACGCCAGACATAATTGGCTTTTTTCTTGATATTTTTTAAGTTCAGCATTTTGTCCACGCAGCGCTTTCAAATAGACTGTCATCTTGCCAGAAATGATAAAATTGCAATGCCTGCTGAAAATACGTCTGTTTATACGAATGGTGGGAAAGATCCAGCTTTAAATTTTCAGGTTGCAGTGAAACCACTGCGCTCATGGCAAAAGCAGTAAAGGGCTGATGTTCAGCATACAGCTCAGGTAATGCTTCATCATAATACACCACCAACGCGCGGCTGGCTTCGGGCATCGTCTTGAGCCAAGCATAGGCTTCAATCAATGCATCATTCCAAGAACCAGCTAAACTGGTTGAAGGAGTAGCATCTTTGCATAAGATCGAATACAGACCGGATACAGCGTTATGTACAGAAGTTGAAAACTGCGTCGGCGATGGTGTTTGCTCATGCAGCACATCTTCTAAAATTTTCAGGGTCTTGGTTTCATCACCATACTGCGAAACCCATACAATATAGTCAACGCGCTGGTTCGCCAAAACCTGCATAGCCGAGTTTAAAGCCAGCTTCGCCACCAATGACAAACGGCGACGCTGCATTGCAGGAATTTGCTCTAAGGCAGGAAATACCTCATCGGCCCGGCTCATCACCAGCCGAGATATATTCATAAGCACCATGCGCTGTATTTCCTTAGCCTTTAAAACATATATTTCAGAATGGCGCGGATTATAGCATTGACGATTTTTTTTTTACAGAATATATGTTGACCGTTTGAAATATCATAGATTTAGTTATATTGTAAGCGTCCGCTGAACCCCATGCCTATTTTTTAATTTGAGTTGGATTTCCAGCGATGTGGCAGTAATTCTTCTATTTGGGTCGCTTTATGCGTCGGCAGCCTTTTCAGCACATCACTTAAATAGGCATACGGATCCAAGCCATTCAGCTTTGCTGACTGGATTAAAGTCATGATATTCGCCGCTCGCTGGCCGCTGCGCAGCGAACCTGCAAACAACCAGTTCTTACGGCCCAATGCCCAGGGACGCATTGAGTTCTCTGCCCAGTTATTGTCAATGGGTAGATTGCCATCATCCAGATAGCGGCTTAAGGCTGGCCAACGCTTCAGAGTGTATTTGATGGCCTTGGCGGTTGGAGAACTCGATGGCACCATCAGATAATGTTGGTTGAGCCATTCATACAGTTGTTGCATCACCGGTTGGCTGTGCTGTTGTCGGTATTCGCGGCGGTGTTCTGCTGTACTATCGGTCTTTTTCCTGAGTTCTGCTTCTATCGCATACAGTTTCTGAATCATCAGTAATGCCTGTTCAGCGATCTGACTTTTCCCAGTCACATGTAGCTCATGGAATTTACGACGTGCATGCGCCATGCAGCCCACCTCAATGACATCGCCTGATTTAAAGCGTGCTTTATAACCACTGTAATCATCACAGACCAGATGGCCCTGCCAGCCATTCAGGAACTCTTCTGCATGCTGACCTGAACGGCTATCCTGAAAGTCATAGATCACCGCTTGAACTGGATTGTACTGTGTGGTGGCATAGGCCCAGACATAACCTTTCTTCGGTTTTTTCTCATTCTCACCCATCCGCATGATGGTGACCGGCGTTTCATCGGCATGGATTACCCGCTGTTGCAACACCACCTGTTTTAAGGCATTGGCCAGAGGTTCCAGTTCCACACCGCAGCGACCAATCCAGTCAGATAAAGTGGATCTGGACAGATCAATGCCAGCCCGCTGATAGATCAGGCGCTGACGGTACAGCGGCAAATGATCGGCATACTTCGATACCAACACATGGCTGAGCAATTCAGGTGAAGCAATGCCTTTATCAATCACATAGGCGGGCATCGCTTGCTGAGTCAGGGTGTCACACTGATCACAGACCCATTTGCCACGCACATGCTGTTCCTTATAGAACTGTGCCGGTCTGAAATGCAGTTTTTCACTGATATCTTCGCCGATACGACGCAAGGTGCAGCCACAAGCACATTGGGTTGATGTTGGTTCATGCTCAATACGGATGGTGTGTAGATGATCGGGCAGCAGTCGACGTTTAGGTTTATTTGCTTTGGCTTTCTGTGTCGCTGCATCGGTTTTATCTGCATTCAGCCGTTCCAGTTCCAGATCAACGGCTGCAATATCTTCTTCGACCGCTTCATCCCAGAGATGGATTTGTTTTGCAGTGAGATGTTCGTTTTTACTGCCGAATTTGTGCTGTTTAAATAGTGCGAGTTCATGCTCGTATTTTTGATTGAGAATAGAAAGATGTTGAACTTGAGCATCTAATTGCTGATTGGATACTTCAAGATGCTGAACTTTGGTATCTAATTGTTGGTTTGATTTTTCTAATTCTTGATTTGATTGTGCCAGAGACTGATGCTGCATCGCCAACTGCCGGGTAAATTCCAGCAGTTGTTCATGGGTCAGTTGGCTTAAATCAGGCAGCATTTTCATGACCGCAGTATGCCTGAGGTCATGACGCAGAGGAAATAGAACGTTTGGAGAATAGCAGAATGGACCAGCCTAGTTTAGAGCATCGTCACCACCTGCTGCCGTCCAATGCGCTGCCAAGGTAAACCCTGGATCAGTGCCTGTAACTGTTCCGGACTGATCGCCATGCTTTCACCCTGGTGAACCTGCGCCCAGTGGAATTTTCCCTGTTCCAGCCGCCGGGCACACAGCCAGATGCCCAGTCCATCATGTACCAGCACTTTCATGCGATGGCCACGTTTATTACAGAACAGGTAAGCACAATGCGGTTTAATGTAGCCAAAGGCTCTCACCACCTGAGCCATGATAGTATCCATCCCTGCTCGCATATCCAGAGGTTGGGTAGAAAGCCAGATTTCATCAATGCGGATCATGTTGCAAGTGCCTTGAGTAATTCTGCTAAAGCAGATATTTCTGATACTTGCCATTTCAAGCCAATTTCTGCTTTTGAGTGGGGTAAAGTAATTTGAACCGTTAACATGTCAGTAGGAGTAGGATCTAATGGTGCAGAGCAAGATAAGGCAATAAATGCAGGTTTATTCGGTAGTGGTGAGCGATCATTCCCTGGCTTACCATCAATTAAGCGAATCCATTTGGATACAAGATTTGTATTCAATCCATGTTGCAAAGCGACCGAAGCAATTGAAACGTCCGGTGCTTTACAAGCCTGAACGATCTGCTGTTTAAATTCAGCACTGTATGTTCTTCGTTTTATCGTAAGAGATGCGATGGATGTCTGGTGATTTGTAGTCATAAATTTTAGTCCCCACTTGTTTTTAAGTGGGGACTAAATTAAGGCTTATAGGATGAATTCATAAGGTGTGTTCAGCGGACGCTTACGTTATATTTCCCCATGAAATAATATAAAAGCCAAAATATAAAAAACCCGCACGCAGCGGGTTTTTTATACAATTTTATTTTTAGCTACCTTGTACCAAGCGACGTGCGCTGATAATGCCCGGTTGTTGCTCTAGACGTGCCAACAGTTTCGACAACTGCGCCAATCCCTTCACTTCAATCAATAACTTCATATTGGCAATACCATCACTTTCGGAAATCGTATTCACCTGACGAATGTTGATTTGGTCTGAGAAAATCACTTGAGTCAAATCTTTAAGCAAACCACGACGGTCATAAGCTTCCACCACGATTTGCACACTTTGACCACGGGTTGGCTGCATTTCCCAATCCGCTTCAACCGCACGTTCAGGCTCTTGTCCAATCATACGGATATAATCCGGACATGCGACCTTATGGATACTCACGCCACGATTCAGGGTGATATAACCGGCAATCGATTCACCATGCACAGGCTGACAACACTGAGCAATGTGTAGTTCTACATTGTCCAGACCATCAATCAAAATACCATGCGCCGAAAGCGTATGACTTGCACGAGGGTTCAATGTCGGTTTTAACACCAGTTCAGGCTCATCCTGATCGAGGTGCATATGACGGTTAACCTGATTGATTAAGGCATGCAGGCTAATGTCACCACTCACCAAGCCAATCAAGATATCTTCACCCAATTTCACATTAAAATGATTGCAGTAATCATTCAAATCGATACTTTTCGGGTGAATCGCCAAACGTGACAATTCTTTATTCAGAATCTCACGTCCCACTTCCAAGTTTTTACTACGGTCTTGCTGACGGAACCAATGACGCAACTTGTCACGTGCACGAGCCGTCTTGATATAACCCAGCGAGTTCACCAACCAATCTCGGTTCGGTTCACGATCTTTTTTGGTTAAAATCTCGACCTGCTCCCCAGTTTTTAGGGTATAGGTTAGAGGCACATAACGTTGGTTCACCCGTGCTGCATAGCACTTGTTACCCACTTCAGTATGCACATGATAGGCAAAGTCGAGCACAGTCGAACCACGTGGTAATTCTTTGATATCACCATCACGACTAAACACATAGATTTTCTCAAAATCTTCAAACTCTTGGATTTGTTCGAAGTTTTCAGAATCTTCATCTTCTTTATGGGCGCTAGCATCATTTCGTTCTTGATAATGTTCAAGCACTGCACGCAAAGAATGTAAGCGATGATTAAATGAATAATCTGTGGTTTTAGAGCCTTCTTTATAGTTAAAGTGCGAACACACCCCGAGTTCAGCTTCTTCGTGCATATTGTGCGTACGAATTTGCACTTCTAAAGATTTGTTCTCTGCAATCACGGCCGTATGCAGTGAGCGATAACCATTGGCTTTCGGGTTGGTAATATAATCATCGAACTGATGCGGAATATGACGCCAAATCTGATGAACGATCCCCAGTGTGTGATAACACTCAGGTACATTATCCACCAGAACACGAACCGCTCGAATGTCATAAAGCTGATCAAAGCTCAGGTTCTTACTCTTCATTTTTCGATAAATCGAATAAATGTGTTTCACCCGACCATTAATCTCGGCCTCAATGCCATGATCTAATAGTTCTTTACGTAACTTTTCTGTCACGAACTGAATATATTGTTCACGCTCTAAACGTTTTTCATTTAGTAAGGATGCAATTTCTTTATAGCGTTCAGGTGCTAGATAACGGAAAGCAAGATCTTCTAGCTCCCACTTAAGCTGTGCAATCCCTAAACGGTGCGCAAGCGGCGAGTAAATGGTTAAAATTTCTCGTGCGACACGCTCTTGACGCTCTTTGGTTGAGTGCGCCAACTCACGTAATGCATAGGTACGTTCAGAAAGTTTGATTAATACAACACGTACATCTTCGGTCACCGAAATCAGCATTTTATAAATGCCGGTCAAATGTTCACGTTGGTTATTATTAAAATGATCTTCTAGACGTTTATTTTGCTCAATCAGGTCAGACAACTTACCCATGGCAAGCGTGCCTTTCACCAAAGCATACACTTGATCGCCAAATTTGCTTTGGACTTCTTCTAAACTGGTTACGCCTTCACGAACACTTCGATACAGCATGGCTGCTGATAACGTATCTTCATCCGCATACAGATGAGCAAGAATATCCGCCATTTCAATACCCGTATAGAAGGTATTCGAGCGATGGTTGACCGTTGTTTCAAGTTCATTCTGTAAGGTCAGATGTGCAACTTCTTCGAGTTGCTTTAGAGGAGCCCCGTCAAACATGCCACTCACACGCTCTAGCCATTCAGCCAAATCATGCTGTGCTTGCTCGGCATGTTCTACAGTCGTTTCCTGAGACAGCTCATTGAGACGTCCAGGTAATTGTTCACGTACTGTGACCATACCCTACTCCTAGTTTTCTACGCTTCATAACTTTTAATCGTTTATCTGATTTTCTTTTTCGAACAAAGCAATCGATTCGACATGCCCTGTATGGGTAAACATGTCCATGACACCCGCTTTTTTCAAACGGTAGCCTTGTTGTACCAGCATTCCAGCATCGCGTGCTAGTGTTGCAGGATTACATGACACATAAACGATTCTTTTTGCACCAAATTTGGGCACATAACGCATTATTTCTTCTGCACCAGAACGTGGTGGGTCTATCAATAATGCATCAAATCCTTGTTTTGCCCAAGAATGATGCGAAAAATCTTTTGTTAAATCTTGTGAATAAAATTTCAGTTGCGAAAGGCCATTGTTTTGTGCATTTTCTGCACCACGCTGAACCATTTCTTCACTCCCTTCAACTGCAACGACTTGACCCGTTGAACCCACACATTGAGCAAGTGGTAAAGAAAAGTTTCCTAAGCCACAAAACAGATCTAGAACTCGCTCACCCTGTTGTAACTGAAGCAATTCACATGCCAGTTTCACCATTTGCGGATTAATCGTGGAATTCACTTGCGTGAAGTCATGAGGATTAAAGCCAAATTCCACACCAAAGTCACTTAGACCATAGTGCAGACGCATCGGTGCATCGGGATGATCCACGCGATGTAAGCTGTCTGGCCCTTCAGGTTGTAAGTACAGTTGCCACTCTTTATGTAACGCAAATTTTACTAATTGGTTGACATCTTCCGCGCAAAGTTCCGCCGTATGACGAATCAGGAGAGCAATTTCTTGATCTCCCATGGCCAGTTCCATATGCCCAATATCTGCTTTACCTTGCAAACTTTGTAACAATTGTTTGAGTGTGGTGATTGAGCCAAACTCACGATCCAACACCATACAACGGTCAATCGAAGTCAGCTTATTTGACTGGCTCTCACGAAAGCCAACCACGAGCTTATCTTTTGCAGGTAGGTAGCGCACACCAATACGTGCTTTGCGACGGTAGTCTTCACGCAATGAACGCAAAGGAGCTAACCATTGATCAGGTTGTATCCCTGCAAAATGTTGCAAATGTGATTGTAAAACGTCTTGTTTTAAACGAATTTGCTCGTCGGGATGGATATGTTGCATGCTACAACCACCACAGACCCCATAATGTGGACAGGCAGGTTTTACCCGTAGAGACGACTCTTCACTCAGCAATTCCAGACTGTCTGCTTCTTCAAGACGCTTAACGACATTGGTAATACGCGCACGCACTGTTTCACCCGGCAAGGCATAACGGATAAAGACTTTCTTACCGTGTTTTTCTGCAGGATGATCTGGATGCGTCCCAAAGTGCGCTATGCCTCGCCCCTCATGTGAAAGCGATTCAACCTGAAATGTATAAATGGGTTGTTGGGCTTTTTGGGGTTTGGCTTTGTGTTTCATGCGTACCTAATGTGTGGAAGATGGGAAATCAGATTGAGTGAATTCGGTACGCTGCGAGGTTTGCTGCCATACCGATAAAAAGTCAGCGTGTTGCGGCTGAGTTTGTAAATATTGAATCGTACTTTGAATCAGGTGCTGATGATCATTCAACAATAACTGCCCTTTCAGCAACAGCCAGCGTAAATAAATCAACCATGTATTGAGCACATCGCCTTCACAGTAGCTGGTCAGTTCAGTCCACTGTTGTTCACGTACATATTCAGGCACATGGTAGCCACCATCACCACGTTTACCAGGGAAACCAAGTAAATGTGCTGCATCGTCGAGCTTTTGAAAATGACGACCATGGAACATGGCCATGACATCCATCAAATCTACATGACGATGATGATAACGATTCTGGTAGTTATTATAGCGCTTTTGCGTATCAATCTCGCCCTGATCGAACAAACTTGGTGCAGATAGTCCGTGATACATGGCACGGAACAAAATTACAGGCAAATCAAACTGCGAACCGTTCCAACTAACCAAGGTCGGATGACGCTTTTCAAAAATAGAAACGAATTTTTTTAAAATTTCAGCTTCGCTATTGTCTTCACGACTAAATGAAAACAACTTCATGCCCTTTTCATCAATCCATAGTCCAGAGATACAGACAATTTCATGCAAGGCCAAACGCTGAAAATCCGTGCCCGCCTCTTGGCGACGCAGTTTAGTCAGCGCAGCATCTAAATCCACCTCAGGCAGATCCAGTCCATACAAATGCGCACCTGACTTCAAATCTGTCAGTGTTTCGATATCAAAAATTAAAACAGGTAAACGCATAAGTACTCACCAGTGCCGATCGGCCACTGTAATTATTCAGGATCAACAACAGAGAATAGACCAGTAGACAAGTATCGGTCACCACGGTCACATACGATGCAAACAATCACGGCATCCGGATTTTCTTCAGCCAATTTAACTGAAGCCCATACCGCACCACCCGATGAGGTACCTGCACTGATACCTTCTGTACGTGCTAAACGACGAGCTGTTTTTTCCGCTTCAATTTGCGGAATATCCATAATGCGATCAACACGTGAAGGGTCAAAAATCGTAGGAAGATATTCTTGTGGCCAACGGCGAATACCGGCAATGTTTGAACCTTCAGACGGTTGTAAACCAACAATTTGAATATCCGGATTTTGTTCTTTTAAATATTTTGAAATCCCCATAATGGTCCCGGTGGTTCCCATTGAGCTGACGAAATGTGTAATTTTACCACCTGTTTGTTTCCAAATTTCAGGCCCAGTAGTAAGGTAATGTGCTTCCACATTGTCTGGGTTACCAAACTGGTTTAGGACTAAACCTTTGCCGTCTTTTTCCATTTGAAGGGCAAGATCACGTGCTTCTTCCATGTTTTCTGATTCGATCAGTTCAGCACCGTAGGCACGCATGGCATCTTTACGCTCTTGGCTAGAACTTGCGGGCATGATCAAAGTCATTTTATAGCCACGCATTGCTGCAACCATGGCTAAAGCAATCCCCGTATTTCCGCTCGTCGCTTCAATCAACGTATCACCCAGTTTAATCTGACCACGCTTTTCCGCTTGCATAATCATGTTATATGCAGGGCGATCTTTGACCGAACCCGCTGGGTTATTGCCTTCTAACTTGGCTAATACTGTTGCTTGAGTATGACTTGCCAGACGCTGTAAACGCACTAACGGCGTGTTGCCGACGTAATGGTCTAATAAAAAATCGTCTGCTTGAAAATCAGGGGTTGTATTACTCATTATTCACACCTATATCGAGGTGCGCCTATTGTATGAAAAAATGCCTTTGCCTGCACCCATTTGCCTCGCTTTTTCGCGAAAGTGATTAAAGCGCAATCAGTTTTAAATAATCCATGCTAATATTCGGGGCATAAGGAATAAACTGCTTAAACCATGTCAAATATCAACAAAAAGCTTTTTAAACGCCTACACTTAAATCATGCCTATGGTCAGTTGATTGCACTTATTTTTGTGCCGATCACCATTTTGGCCTGTGTCGGTGCGATGTTGGTAATAACAGAAACCTCCAATGCAGCCAAAGCACAACAAAGACAAATGGCTGTTGCGATTCTGACGCGCTATCAACCGACATCAGAATCGGCTATAGAGTTGCTCAACCATTATCCGTGGCAGTTTGATCAAGCTCGTAATGCCATGCAAAGCATGTTGAACGAAAAACATTTGATTCGTGCTGCGATTATAGATTTCAAAGGCAATAACCGCCTGAGCATTGGCTTTCAAGATCAAGCTATTTGGCCTGCTTTTGACAGTAAGGCATCTTTTATTGGACCAATTGCACATCAGGGTAACCATGTTTATGCCCTGAAAATTTCAGATTCAACCCAGACGCCGGCATGGTTAAGCATTGAACTGGATAATCAACCGCTGCAAATTGCCCGCTATCGCGTGTTAATCGTGTTGATTGCAACAGGTTTATTGACGCTCTTATTACTTTTGCTTTGTTTGAATTTCTATTCACGTCGTTGGATTGCACCAATGTACGAAATTCGTATGCAGTTACAACGTTTAAATGCCGATACTCTAGATCAGCACATGATCATTAACAGTACTGGCGAGCTCCGTTTATTACAGCGTGATATTGCCAATGTGGTTAAACGCTTGCATTTCAGTTTCTTAGAGTTACGTGAACATACCGAACAAACTGAAGATGACTTAAGACGCACCCTCGATACTTTGGAAGTGCAAAACATCACCTATCGTCAAGCTCGTGACCAAGCGATCCATGCCAATCAGTCGAAGTCGGTGTTCTTAGCCAATATTTCCCATGAACTGCGCACGCCACTTAACAGTATTGATGGCTTTATTCATCTTTTACTGCGCCAAGGCAACCTCAGTAATGAGCAAAATTTATATCTACAAACGATTCGTAAATCTTCAGCGCATTTATTGGCTTTAATTAATGACGTGCTTGATTTCTCCAAAATTGATGCCGGCAAACTAGAACTCGAAACTGCACAATTCGACTTAGAAGAAGCCGTCTTTGATGTGATGGATATGTTGTCGCCATTGGCAGCGCAAAAGCATATTGATATGACCTTCTACTATGCGGACAATGTGCCGAAATTTGTGGTTGGTGATGCCCTGCGCTTCAAGCAAATTTTGACCAACTTAATTTCAAATGCGATTAAGTTCACTCCAGATGGTGAAATTATTGTCCGTGTCCGTATGGAGCATGATGACATCGGTCAATGCCTGCTGCACTTTAGTGTCCAAGACAGTGGAATTGGCTTAAGCGGTACCGACCGCAAAAAACTGTTTGAATCATTCTCACAAGGTGATGCATCTGTGACCCGCCAATTTGGCGGTACAGGTTTAGGTCTTGCCATTTCCAAACAATTGGTCAGCCTGATGCATGGACAAATTGGTTTTGAAGATAACCAAGAACGTGCCCCAACAGAAAAAGGCTCAACCTTCTGGTTTACTGCGCGCTTTGTGGTCGATGAAGAAATTGAAATTGTGCATCCACAATTTAGCAATCTACAAGTTGTTTCTTATTTGGCGCATCCAGCAACTGCCAATGTCCTGCGTCATTATTTAGAAAATTATGATGTTGAACATATTGAAACGCAGTCGATCCTTGATTTATTTAGCCGACTCAATCAGTTGCAAACCAACGAAAATACCTGGTTGATCGTCGATCATAGTGGTGACTCCGAAGCTTTACTCAAAGAAATTCGTCATCGTTATAGCGGTAACTTAGCGGTTTATGGCTACCAAATGATGCTCGATCCAAACATGTTGAACGAGTACCGTGCTCGCCCATTGCATCAACCCCTCAGCCGTACAGCGCTGATTCAGTTGTTGAGTAATGAGCCGTGGTTTGATCAAGAGCAACATGAAGAATTTAATGGTCAAGGTCTGCACATTTTGGCTGTCGACGATCATTTACCGAACCTGATTGTACTTGAAGCCCTGCTCTCTGAGTTAAATGTGAAAACCACCAAGGCTTTGAGTGGACAAGAAGCCATAGAAATCATTCAGGCTCGCCAAGAGCAAGGTTTGGCAGCTTTTGACCTCATCTTTATGGATATTCAAATGCCTGTGATGTCAGGTGTCGATACCACGCGCGCTATTCGTTCACTTGAGTCAACCTTTGAAAATCATAAGCGCCTTCCTATCATCGCTTTGACGGCACATGCGCTCTCTGATGAAAAACAAAAGCTTCTGCAAAGTGGTATGGATGACTATGTCACCAAGCCCATTCAAATGGATCAAATTATTCAAATCTTGACTCAATGGACTACCGATAACTTTAAGAAAGTGCCGGTTTTAGAGCGCAGTTCGGTGATTGAAGCCCTAGAGCCAAGTATTTTAGATTGGCAGCAAAGCTTGCAGTTGGCCGCGAATAAAGAAGACCTTGCGGTCGATTTACTGAAAATGCTCGTCGATAGCTTTGAGCAAGAAACCCATGAAATGGCACAGCTCATCGAAGATGAAGATTTTCCACAATTAGAGCATGTGCTACATCGGCTTTATGGCGCAACCCGCTATGTGGGCGCTCCGACCCTCCAAGAGGTTTCAGGTCATTTTGAGCAGTTTGTATCGACCTTACGTAAGGAACGCCGTAAAGCAGATGACGCTTTTGTCCAAGAAACCCTGAACCGTTTTGATGAGTTAAAAAATGTCATGGCTCAAGTTGAACACGCAGCTCAACAAATCTTAGCCAAACAAAATAATTAAGCACAGTCCGACTAAAGTCAGTGCCGTCCAGCTTCTGTTGTGACTGCACTGTCATGTATCCTATCAGGGTGCATGCTATGCTCGGGCGCAGAAACAACAAGAGTAATTACCATGGCTTTATTACGTGTAGAAAAAAATAATGGCATTGCAACGGTTTACTTAAACCGTCCAGAAAAACGTAATGCAATGAGCTTTGCATTGCTCAAAGAATTGGTCAGCACCGCTGAAAAATTAAAAAAAGATCGTAGCTTACGCTGTGTCATTTTAACCGGTGAAGCCAATGTATTTAGTGCTGGCATTGATTTGGCTGACCTAAATGATCCAAAAAATCGTGCCTATGCCGCGTGGGAACTGTTAAAGCCCGGTCAAAGTTTATTTCAAAAAGCCTTCCTGATTTGGCAACAGCTTCCTGTGCCGGTGATTGCCGCACTTGAAGGCTTTTGCTTTGGTGCAGGCATGCAACTTGCCTTGGCTGCCGATATCCGTATTGCCCACCCGAAAACGCAAATGTCGATTATGGAAAGTCGTTGGGGCTTAGTCCCTGATATGGGCTTAACGCGCTCACTCAAAGGTGTGATTGGACTGGATTTAGCCAAAGAATTAACCTTAACAGCACGTATTTTTGACGCAGAATATGCCAAGGAAATTGGATTGGTGACACATTTAAATGAACAACCTTTGCTTCAGGCGCAGCAGTTAGCCGAAGAATTATCACAACGTTCTCCAGATGCTTTGGCAGCAGCAAAACAAGTCTTAGATGCCATGGAACATAGTCCAAAACGATCTTTACGCTTAGAAAAAATCTGGCAATTAAAATTACTGCTCGGCAAAAACAGCCAATTGGCACGTAAAAAAGACAAGAACCCTGAGGTTCAGTTTTTACCACGCCAATATAAGTAAAATAGTCACACAGGATAGATTGAGTACAGCACATGGCGTTTGATCGTAATACAAAAATTGCATTTTTAGGTATGGGGCTGATGGGTAGCCGCATGGCCACGCGCCTCATTCAGGCAGGATTTGAAGTTGCGGTGTGGAACAGAACTGCTGCTGCGTGTGATGAGTTGATTGCGATTGGCGCGACAGCGCTTCAATTGGAGAAGATTGCCCATTATCCTGTGGTTTTATCTTGTCTCGCAGATGATGCTGCTGTTGCTGCGGTATATGCAAGCATCGAAAATCATTTAGCGGCAGGACAAATTATTGTCGACTTCTCGAGTCTATCTGTGAATCAAACTCATCAATTGGCTCATGCTGCAACGTTGAAACAAGTCACTTGGATTGACTCTCCTGTTTCGGGGGGCACAGCAGGCGCTGAGCAAGGCACTTTGGTCATCTTTGCCGGTGGTGATGCTCAAACGATTCAAGATTTGAGTCTGATCTACAATGTTTTATCACAACGTGTTACCCGCATGGGCGACTCAGGTACAGGTCAAGCCACCAAAATTTGTAATCAGCTGATCGTCGCTGCCAATAGCACGTTAATCGCAGAAGCCGTCGCATTAGCCGAGAAATCAGGTGTAGACACCACGTTATTAGCACCAGCACTTGCTGGTGGATTTGCAGACTCAAAGCCTTTTCAGATTTTAACTCCACGTATGGCAACGCATCAGTTCGAGCCCGTGCAATGGAAAGTTCAAACTTTATCTAAAGACCTGAATAATGCAGTCCAACTGGCTGCCCAGTTTGAATTAAGCATCCCTGTTGCCAGCCTTGCTTTATCGCAACTCAAAGCCCATCAGGACAATGGTTTTGCAGAAAAAGATTTAGCCACCATCATTCAACATGTCGAACATAACTAACGACTTTCACTTTAGAAGTAAATTGCTTCAAGGACGATATACATGACTCAGCTCGCGGTTAATTTATCCATGATTTTTACCGAAGTGCCATTGTTAGAGCGTTTTGCGTTGGCTCGTGAACACGGTTTTAAGCATGTAGAAATTCAGTTTCCGTATGAGCTGAGTATTGAGCAGATCCAAACCCAACTCACCATCAATGATTTAAGCCTGTGTTTAATCAATGTCCCTGCGGGTGATTTGATGCAAGGTGGTGATGGTCTTGCGGGAGTTCCGGGGCGTGAAAATCAATTTCATCAGGCCTTAGAACAATGCATTCGCTATGCCACTGCGTTAAATGTACCGAGTGTCAATATTTTAGCCGGCAAACAGCCACAAGATGCTGACTTGCTCCCATGTTTAAATACCTTGTCGAGCAACCTCAAACTGGCGTGCCACATGTTGTCTGAACATCATATTCAACCGGTATTTGAAATGATTAATGGCACTGATATGCCGCGCTTTTTGGTCCAAAATATTGCCCAAGCTCAGGAAATGCTTGAAGCTGTACAACACTCTGCTTTGAAGATGCAATATGACTGCTACCACATGGCGATGATGGGTGAAGATATTCTCAGTACTTTGGCAGAAAATATTCAGGATATCGGTCACATACAGTTTGCTGACTGTCCGGGGCGACATGAACCTGACTCAGCGCAGATTCCATTTGCAGAGATTTTTAAATGGTTAGATCAAAGCCAATATACAGGCTACATCGCGGCTGAATACCGACCACGAAGCAACTCATCACATTCTTTTGCGTGGAAAGACAAATACTTCCCTCATTTAGCCAATGGCCAATGACGTGTTGATTTGAAATTCAGCAACAAAACCGCTATATTAGACCATGTAAAATTGTCAGGAAATCATACCCTCTATGAATTTAGAACCATCGCCCAGCGCTTCTAATTCTCTCGATCTCGCAAAATCAACGCAAATCAAAGACGTACAAGCTTGCTTAGCTGTTGTACGTGAAGCACTTGAAGATGTAAAAGCCAAAGATATTATTGAACTTGATATCAGCACTATCAGCAACGTAGCAGATGCGATTGTTATTGCGAGCGGTACTTCAACTCGTCACATTAAGTCTCTTGCAGACAACGTGGCAGAAGAAGCACGTAAAGCTGGATTCCGCCCTATCGGTGTTGAAGGCGAACGTGATGCTGAATGGATCCTGATTGATCTCGGTTTTGTAGTGGTACATGTGATGTTACCTACAGCACGTAAATTCTATGATTTAGAAAGCTTATGGCGTACAGCTCCAGAAACTGTAGCTTAAGCTTCCAGAAAAAAGCGACCTAATTAGGTCGCTTTTTTTATCCCTTCACTTTATACACGGACAATCAGCTTCATGGTGTTTTACCCCCGACACTAAAGCAGTTGGTGTAAATCCACCTCAGGATAATTGGCTTTAATTTTCAGCTTGGTTTGTGCATAAACTTGGTCTGCACGCATCGGGCCATAAAAGTCACAATACACTTCATAAATGCTCGTTAAAACTTTGGCATAACTGGTCAAAGGCAAAAACTCGACAAAACTCGCTGAATTAATTTGTGCATTTGCCGCAATTGCCAGCCCGATTTCTTCTAATTGCTGAATCACATCTTGGGTGAAATCAGCCTGATCTGTAGATTTCACCGTCAGCATGACTGACTCGATAAAGCCTAAAAAGGCCTCGCTAATGGTCTCTGCAATGAGCTCGTCTTCTTGCTCCTGCTCCTGCGGTTTTTCAACCCGTAACAGTTCCTGCTTTTCCAAGGTAGATAACTCATACAAGACTTGCTTCAGCATATCTTTACGATAAAAGCGTAGCTCTTCTGTGGTACAGATATCATTTAAGAAGCGATTTAAGACAAATGACGGTTTCATGCTGTACTGCTGCTCCCAGTGCCGTAGTGCACTGTCGAGTAAAGTCCCATGAATAAATTGTTGTAAGCCTTTTTCTAAAGCTTCGCGGCGTTGTGCCAAATTCAACAGTTCGGTGCTCATTGCATTACTCCTGTTAATGACGTTTGGTCATATCATCCGTTTCAAAAGTCACATCTTTTTGAAACTCGGGATAAGACAATTCAGCATGCTCGGTATAGTCCAAACCACGTTGTTCATGTTGCTTACTCACCCGTAAGCCACCCAATAATTGATCCAAGACCTTAAATACAATGAACGCAACGCCAAAGCCCCATAAAAAGGCTGCAATCACTCCAAGCCCTTGTATCGCGATGACATCGCCATTAAACATATTATTTTCAAGGAAGATCCCTGCAGCCAATGTTCCCCATGCGCCACAGAATCCATGCACGGTCACCGCATCAACCACATCATCCAGTTTCATTTCTTCCATGAGCATTGGTAGGAAGGTCACCATCACACCTGCACATAAACCGGTGATGACCGCATACAGTGGAGACATCGTTGCACAGCCTGCCGTAATGGCAACCAAGCCACCCAGTGAGGCATTGATCGTACTGCGGATCAAAATGGCTTTAGATCGGATGAGACAGAGCAACATATATGCAACCACGGCAGCACACGCCGCAAGATGCGTATTTAAAGCAATACGTCCTACGCTGACATTGGCATTAATGGTCGAGCCTGCATTAAAACCAAACCATGCTAACCATAAAATAAAACCGCCTAATGCTACCAAAGGTAAGTTATGCCCTGGTAAATAATGGCTTTGCCCATTGCGTCCAAATCGACCCAAACGTGGTCCCAATACAATGATGCCAGCCAAGGCAACCCAGCCGCCCATTGAATGCACCACGGTCGAACCTGCAAAGTCGATAAATCCGAGTGCTTTTAACCAACCGTCTCCGCCAAATAAACTGCCCCATGCCCAACTACCAAAGACAGGATAAATCAGACCTGAGACAACGGCCGCACTCACCACATAAGCGACAAAATGAATCCGCTCTGCCATTGCACCACTGGCAATGGTGGTTGCCGTTGCAGCAAACATCATTTGGAAAAATAGAAGGTTCCAGTGCCAATCATCCAGTTGATCGGGTGCAAAATGACTGAAGCCAAACCAGCCCGTGGTATTGACCCCAAACATCAGACCAAAACCCACCAACCAAAACACCAGACCACCCAAGCAGGCATCCATGTAGTTTTTCATGAGTACATTCACGGTATTTTTACTGCGAACTGAACCACTTTCGATCATGGCAAATCCGGCTTGCATAAAGAACACCAAGATACCGCCCAGTACCACCCAAATACTGTCGAGCGAGATACGAATTTCTTGAATATTACTGGCGATTTGCGGGTCAACTGCCCATGCAGTCGATGTCAGGACACTCAGAAACAGTGCCATCAAGTATGTTTTTTTCATGATTATTCCCCCAAGAATAACCATGCTGTGCAAAAAGAATACCAAATTTCAGACAATTAATTATTTTTCAATGCATTGCGTCACAAAACCAGTTCGCGACAATATTTTGAATCACTGAGATCGAATTTAATGGAACAAAACAGCTCATCGATCTGTACCTTGGTTTCAAAACACGCATCAATTTGATTCAAGCACCTGATGCGCTAAATATTTGTGCACTTTTAGTGTGAAGCATTCATTAATCAAAAGCCAAGAAAATAAAAGCGAAGAAAACAAAAAACCACCCGAAGGTGGTTTAAATCTTCCTCAATCCCGCTTTATCACAGCGGGACTTTGGCAATATGGATTAATGACCACCGCCATTAATGGCTTTTGTCATATCTTCCACAACTTTCTTCGCATCACCGAAGATCATCATCGTTTTATCGTTATAGAACAAGTCATTATCTAGACCTGCGTAGCCTGTAGCCATAGAACGTTTGATCACCATAATGGTACGTGCTTTATGCGCTTCAAGGATTGGCATACCGTAAATTGGAGAACTTGGATCGTCTTTTGCCGCTGGGTTCACAACGTCATTCGCACCAATCACCAGTACTACATCTGTTGCTGGGAAGTCTGAGTTGATCTCGTCCATTTCAAGAATGTCTTCGTATGCAACATCAGCTTCAGCTAAAAGTACGTTCATGTGACCCGGCATACGACCTGCCACTGGGTGAATCGCAAAACGAACTTTTACACCTTGTTCTTTTAAGATTTCACACAATTCTTTCACGGCATTTTGTGCACGACCTTGCGCCATACCATAACCCGGTACGATCACCACGCTATCCGCATTTGACATCAAGAAGCCAGCATCGTCTGCAGAGCCTGAACGGTGATTACGCTGTGCTTTTTCACCATTATCCGCCGCCGCTACTGCTGTACCACCCATTGCACCACCAAACAAAACGTTGATGATTGAACGGTTCATGGCTTTACACATGATGTAAGACAGAATTGCACCCGATGAACCAACCAGTGAACCTGCAACAATCAGCATGTTGTTTTCAAGCGTGAAACCAATCCCTGCTGCTGCCCAACCTGAGAACGAGTTCAGTAGCGATACCACCACTGGCATATCACCACCGCCTACTGGTGCAATCCATACCCAACCAAATGCCAGTGCAAGAACAGTCATTGCCCAGAAAGCATTCATGTTGCCTGTAGTGAAGAAGTAGATACCACACGCCAACATCGCAAGGAAAATTAAGGCTTGAACAGGTTTTACCCATCCACCTGAAATGGTTTTTGCCCATTTCTTCGCAGCCAATTTACCGTAAGCAAATACCGACGCTGTGAATGTAATCGCACCAACGAAACAGCCTACAAACAATTCAAATAAATGAACTTTGCTCATGTGGGCATGTTCTACACCCGCTGCTGTTAATACCGCTTCATTCTCCGCGAATGCCGCAGTCAATTGGTTGTTATGTAGAATCGCAGCGATCGCAATCAGTACCGCAGCCAAACCGACCAATGAGTGCATCAGTGCCACAGTTTCAGGCATTTGCGTCATCGGAACTGTTTTTGCACGTGCAATACCAACGACCGCACCCAACACCATTGCACCCACAATCATCCAAATCACTGGATGATCTGCGACAAAGAATGTAGTAATTACAGCAATTGCCATTGCGATCATGCCATAACGGTTACCTTGAATCGCAGTTTTTGGACCAGACAAACCACGCAACGTTAAGATAAAAAGAACGGCACCAATCAGGTAGAACCAATCCGCATATTCTTTAATGAATTCCATGGATTAACCCTCTTTTTTCTTTTGCTTAGGTTTGAACATTTCAAGCATACGTGCAGTCACCGCAAAGCCACCAAAAATGTTGATACTTGCAAGGAAAACGGCAATCGCACCTAAAATACTCACTACGTTAATGCTTTGGAACTGTACGCTTGCATCCACAATACCTGGGATACCAACGGTTTGAATCATCGCACCAACGATAATGATCGATGACAAAGCATTGGTTACAGCCATTAATGGTGTGTGTAGCGCAGGTGTTACCCCCCAAACCACGTAGTAACCAACAAAGATTGCCAAGACAAAAATAGTAATCGTTTCAACCATGATGATTCTCCTTAACCACGTTTCAGCAGCACTTGGCCGCCATGAGTGACAAGTAGTGCTTTTTGAATTTCTTCTTCAGGGTTAATTGCGAAGTTCTTTTCGCTATCAAACAGGGTTTCAATGAAATTCAAAACGTTACGTGCATACAGTGCCGACGCTTCAGTCGAAACTGTTGAAGGAATATTTGGAATACCGAGAATTTTCACGCCATTTGCAGTCACAACATTTTCGCCGCAGACAGAACCTTCAACGTTACCGCCAGTTTCAACCGCCATATCTAAAATGATTGAGCCCGGTTTCATTTTGGCAACAGTTTCTGCTTTGATTAAACGTGGTGCGTCACGGCCCGGCAATAATGCAGTCGTAATCACGATGTCAGCATTCGATACGGCTTTATCAACAATAATCGCTTGGTCACGAATGTAGTCTTCACCTGGCATCCAGCCATAACCATTTTTTGCAGCATCAGCTGCTTTTTGTTGCTCTTCTGGTGACATTGGTACGTCTAACCATTTACCACCCAAAGATTCAACTTGGTCACGTGCTGTAGGACGTAAGTCAGTTGCTTCAACTACGGCACCTAAACGTTTCGCTGTTGCAATAGCTTGTAAGCCTGCAACACCTACGCCCATGATCACAACACGTGCAGGTTTTACTGTACCTGCTGCTGTCATCAGCATTGGGAACATACGTTGATATTCTGCCGCAGCCAAAAGCACAGATTTATAACCTGAAAGGTTGGCTTGAGATGAAAGTACGTCCATGTTTTGCGCACGAGATAAGGTCCGTGGCAAAAGTTCCAATGCAAATGCAGACACGTTTTGTGACGCAAATTGGTCAAGTTCGGTGTTGCGGTAAGGGTCAAACATCCCCACAACGGTGGTGCCCGCTGTGAGTTTTTGAATTTCGTCACCTTTAGGCGCACGAACTTTCAAAATCATTTGACTACCGGTATAGGCATCATCCGTAATTTTGGCACCAACTTGTTCATAGGCGCTATCGATGTAAGCAGCGTTTACCCCTGCTCCACGTTCAATAACGACGCTATGACCAGCGCTGATCAACTTCTTTACTGTTTCAGGCGTCGCAGCGACGCGATTTTCACCGACAACAGTTTCGGCTGGAATTCCGATCTGCATGAGCGTTCCTCAAGCTAATTTTTCTTAAGTAAACATCGCAATCCGCGATGTCTCCCCTCAGGATGTGTTTTTGTACAATTTTTGGATTCTAATTGAACTTTTTTAAAATACTACCCAATATTTATTTAATAAATGCCCATATTTTGAACTCATGATTCATGAAAAGAATGATGCGATATTTCATTTATTCAGTTTTATTTGTCGATTTATTACTCATTTTTATTCTACTTATAACTTTTTAATATTACTTAAGACTCAAAACATAAATAATTTAGTCGGTTTTAGCGCGTATTGTTTCAGCGCGTTGATCATTGTGACATTTTCATTCGACAACTAATGATTCGAACTTGTCGTTACAAATCGACTTAAGTCAGGTAAAGCCAGTCGTTCATTCAAACTGCATCAGCTCGTTGACTCATTTGACAGTTTTGACGTGCTGACTGGTATTGAAAACTGACTTTTTTCTACCACAGTCTAGTCAAATCGGTCAGCTTGAATATTCGATGAATTTTTGCGCACGTTTCGGGTTTATCGAAGTCTTGCCCTCCCCACCTGATGCTTCACCTTAAGTCTTAGAATTGGCTTTTTTAGCTAAAAAAATAATTTTTTGAATATTTAGCATTATGATATCGCTATTGGCTTTGTATCACCAAAAACAATAATTGCACCATTTGTGTGCAATTTTCACCTTAAATGTTTCAGCCTGATATATTTGACCTGCAGAGTCATGTTGCGGTGAAAAAATTTAAAACCAAATTGGTCATTTCTTCCGCTGTTTTCATGTTTGATCTAGCAATCACTTATGCATAAAGGAATAAGTACTATTCTTTTTTTGCATTTTTACTCGCACGATGCATTTTTTATAATCAAAATGACAGTTCAAATTTATCGGAACAATGCTGTCGAATTCGTTCAGTCGTTATTAGGCACACCTTAACTTATGTCAAGAAACCTTAGTCCGCACTTCATCGGTGCAATTTTTGCGCTGATTGCTGCCTTCTTGTTTAGTACCAAAGCGATTTTTATTAAGCAAGCCTATGCACTTTCTCCTCTTGTCGATGCCACTGTCCTCATGGCTTTACGCATGATGAGTGCATTGCCGTTTTTCTTGGTCATTGCATGGCTAAGTCGACGTTCCTATCAAACGATTCAACGAAAAGATTGGGTACTTTTGCTCATTTCCGGTTTAATCGGCTATTACTTTTCAAGCTGGCTCGACTTCCGTGGCTTGATGTATATCAGTGCTTCGCTTGAACGGATTATTCTTTTTCTATATCCCACATTAACTGTACTGGCTTCCGCTGTTTTATTCAAAAAGCCACTGAGTTTTAAAACCATCCTTGCCCTGATTTTAAGTTATGGCGGGACAGTATTAGTGATGCTACAAGAACAAAGTACCACACCACATGATCAGTATTTTTGGCTCGGATGTAGTTTGGTTTTTGCCAGTGCCGTGTTATTTGCAATTTACTTATTACTCACGCCAGGCCTCATGCAAAAGTTTGGTTCTTTACACTTTACTGGTCTAGCCCTGAGCATAGCCTGCGTTGGGACGATTATTCATTTTCTATTTGCAACACCACAGCCTATCGCCTTGCTCCAACAACTCCCGAGTCAAGTCTGGCTGTATGGTTTAGCGCTAGGACTATTGGTAACCGTGCTTCCAACCATTTTGATGATGCAAAGTATCGTCCGACTTGGGGCTGCACAATCGGCCATGATTGCATCTATCGGGCCCATTTTAACGATTTTACTGGCCGTCGCTTTATTGAATGAACACTTAAACCTATGGCAATGGGTCGGTTGCGGTCTGAATATGCTGGGTGTCTTGATGATCAGTCTCAGTAAGAAATCCTAAACGCGTGCGTGGATACAATTCACAGAGAAACACTTTAAGACCTGTTTGATTTTCCTTATAGTGACCACAACAGCGTGGCAGCAAATTCTTTGCATACGCTTCCGCCCAATATCTGGACAATTTATGAAAGCCTCGATCGACATTAGCCATGATAAAACCCTGTTGTGGCTTATGGCTGCTGCATGTGGTTTATGTGCGGGTGCCAATTATTATTGCCAACCTTTAGTGGCTTCTATCCAACAGAGCTTTCAAACTCCACAATCTGAAGTTGCGCTAACCGTCACCTTTGCGCAAATTTCTTATGCTTTGGGTCTACTGTTTATTGTGCCGATTGGCGATATTGTGAATAAAGCCAAATTTATTCCATTACTCATGCTTGGTGCGACTGTCGGTTTAGCCCTCTGTGCTTTTTCGACCAATCTATACATGCTTTGGGCAGGAACCATTATCACGGGGCTATTTTCAGTGGCTGCTCAGGTTCTTATCCCTTTGGTCACTGTTGCGATACGACCTGAAAAAATTGGGGCAGTTGTTGGCTTTTTAATGAGTGGGTTATTGGTCGGCATTCTGTTATCGACCAGTCTCTCTGGCTTATTGTCCTATCTATTTCATTGGAAATCGATTTACATCCTCAGTGCGCTCTTGATGTTGGTATTAGCACTCTTACTCAAAAAACGTCTGCCCGTGGTCAGCATCACACGGATGCCCTACAGCCAAGTTTTCCAGTCAATGGGCGCATTACTCAAACATGAGCCACGGTTAATTTTCCGTTCTCTAATTGGAGGCTGTGTCTTTGCCGCGATGAGTATGCTGTTTTCCACCATTGCCATGTTACTGACTGAGCCACCTTTTCAATTGGCCGATGTTTGGGTCGGTGTTGTGACTTTAGTTGGTGTATTTGGTGCCCTATCGACACAGTGGATTGGGCGTTGGGCGGATTTGGGTTTCAACCGAAAATTAACTTGGCTCGGTTGCAGCATCTTGGCCCTCAGTTGGGGACTGCTGTATTTGGGTGGATCATCTATAGCTTTTTATATTTTGGGCTATGGTTTAATCAATCTAGGTTTGGCAATGGTGCATAGCTGTAATCAAAATATTATTTTCCAACTCAACCCGATTGCACGCTCTCGAATCAATTCAATTTACATGACTTTTTATTTTGTCGGTGGTGCATGTGGTTCAGCTTTGGGCGTATTTGCATGGCATCATGGCGGCTGGACCACCACCTGCATGACAGGGATTGCCTTAGTGATTGCTTCTGGTTTTTTTGTATTGATCGATCAACTCTATACTTCGCGGCAACTAAAATATCCACAATGAGAAGTATTCATCACCGCAATAAAGCCACAATAAGTGGCTTTATTTTTACAAATTAACTGACCTGCACCACAGGATAAAAGGGTTTGCCTAAATCCAAGGTTTCTGCATTTTCCAAAAGAATCACCATAAACACCGGTAAGAGTGCCAACAGTATTGTGCAGCCGTCTTGAAGCTGTTTCCGATTGACCGAACTTTTATAGGTCGCGCCGCCATGAACCATTTGATTGCGTAGCGTATACATGCGATTGAACAGCACCATTAAAATATCAACGGAATCTTTTTCTTTAAGCGCGCGTAGTACTTTCTGTTTTTCATGCGCCAAGCCCTCTTTGCATGCGTCATGGCTAATTTTTTGATTTTGATAATCCCAAAAACCCTGATAAACATAGGGATTATCCAAAAACAACCGTATCGGCTGACTAAAACGCTCCCATAAAATATTATAGATTTTATGCTCTGCATCCTTTTGGCAAATCACATATAAAAACTGCCTTAAGCTTTGCTTGTCCTGAGCAATCTGTAAGTCTTGCGCATATATTGCGTTGAAGGACACCCACAAACTGATAAATTGCAAATCGAGGTCATCTTGAAGATCAATCGACTTTTTCAGCCAACTCAAACCTCGATGAATGCGTAAATTAAATTGGTCGGTATGTTCCGACTTTTTACTTTTGAATATTTCTTCAAGTAGCATCATGCCTGCTAAATTCCAATGGATAATTCGTTTATTTTTCTACCATTTGAACTTAGCGCAATTGTTTACCGGCATGCAATCAAAATATCTCTGTATTCAACTATTTGGTTTCATCTTGTGTGAGATAGGTATAACGTTCTAACAGATCATTTTCATCAAAAATCAATTCATAAGACATTTTCTTTCCATTAAAAACGGATTCGGCAGGTGTTCCTAAAAGTTCCCATAACCCCACGGTCGCCACATCTGCAGCACCATGCCAAAATGCACGTCCGACTTTACTGGCAGTCGAATAACCTTGGGTAAAAGTATAAATTTCATAGCGTTTGCCATTTTTATATTCAGAGGTGATCGGTGCGCCAAATTCAGCAATCACCAAGTTACGAGACAGCCCTTGTTGAATCATTTCGGTATTTTTCTTGTTTGGCTGCTTGCTTGCCATGACAACTGAACAGCCTGTTGTGCCTGACAATGTGAAAACTAAAGCTATTCCTAAGCAGGTCTTTTTCATCATGTGGTATTCCCCAAATTCTTCACATTTCTATTTTTAATTTTTGATTTTCATCTGCTGTTGATCTTAATTGTTTATTTCATCTTTTTCATTTTTTTATACGACTATTCGTCTGATTTTTAGAATGATTAGCGCTTGAAAGAATCACCTTTATGAAGGTTTTAGACTGAATAATGCTTTAAGTGAATTATTGTTCTGTTGGTGACGAATTCGGTGGAACAAACCAGTTTTTCCAAGAGCTACTGTGGCGAGTTTCAATTGCAACGGTAGGGATGAGCTCTTGCTTCAGCATTTTTTCTTGACCGACGGCTTTCGCCAACCGCGCTTTGACCGAGTGTATACACTCACGGTCTTCAAACTCACAGCGGTCAAGGTTGGAGCCACCACAGGGTCCATTGGCTAATCCTTTGGGACAGGTTTCAGGACAAATATATAAGGTTTCACCTAAACGACATTGTCCGCAACTTTCACAACCCACGATGCCATGTTTACTGATAAATTCTGTTTTCAGCAAGGCCGCATCAGCTTTCGGTTTTTGCCATAATTTGGCCGAAAAAATATAAGATCCCGCCCCTTTGGCCAGTTTTGAACTAAAAAATAACTCATGCATGACATGCATACTTTTATATTTCAAAACCTGTTCAACTGGAGCCTTATGGTTATTTGCGCCCGTCGGGTGGAAGTTCACATCGACACTAGAGCGCCAAAGCATCTTCCATTTTGCTAAACATTGTTCAAACGTTAATGTGGCAAATTGCAGAATTGCTTTTTGCAACTTCTCTTGTTCTTCTGCTTTATGGCAAGCCGATAAATGAACCCCTGCATAGCCCAATTGCTGACACATTAAAATTTGTAAGGCACAGCGAGTATAGACATTTTGTTCAGCTTGTATGGCATCAGTTTGCTGTTCTTGTTGCAAAAAATTTAATACATCTGCTGAAAGCACGATGCCTGCGACTTTTTGCTTGGCCATAAAGCGGGCACGGGTAAATGTCAGAGGCATGACACAAGCCAATACAGGTACATGTGGATAGTATTGCTGCATATAGTGTTGGTAACTGCTCAACACATCCATGTCAAAGCCCAACTGTGTAATCACATAGTCAGCGCCAGCTTGAATTTTTTTATTCAGTTTAAAATACTGCGCATCCTTTTCTGCTTCTGCATATTTAAAAGGATTAAATGCCACTCCTAAATAAAACCCGCCAAAGTCTTTGGCTGCCATGACTTGATTGACCGACTCTAAATAACGGCTCCGTAGAGTCGGATCATTTGCCCCATCCTGATGCTGCTTGAGTTTATCACCACTGAGCAAAAGTAAATTCTCTACCCCGTGCTGCTGAGCATCTTTCAGAAAAGTTTGAAAATCTGAGATATCTCGACCTTTCCCCGAATAATGCAGAATTTTTTCAATGCTTTGAGGGTAGTCTTGCATTGCTTCTAAAGGAGCAATATCCGTGTCACTTTGTACTCGGTCAGCCAATGTCATGCACACAGGAAAGCCTGCAAATGTCGTTGGGACCAGATGCGTTTTTTGCGTCGTTAGATATTCAAACGAGATACAAAACTGGCGTTGCAATAGATATTGGGAAAATAAAGACATAAAGGCAGGCAGTTAAATCTGCTGAGAAACCATACAATAAAGTTTATAAAATTATAGATTAATCACATAAAAATTTAAATTACTTAAGCCACACTTCCGACTTTTTCTAGCCTGACCTTGAATATGTCACGCTAGCAAGACCATGCCCCAAACCACAATTTATGCTAATATTGCGCGCGTCTTGAAATGCGGTTTTTTTCATCGTATTTCAGACAGCTTTTGGTATTTCTTCACCATTTTCCATTTCGTTCTTCCATCTTGTTCTTTTAAGGCGTGTTTTTTTAATGACTGATCTCCAACCCATTGAAAATAAACTTCAACCACGAATTAGTGTTGCGCCAATGATGGACTAGACAACATTTCAAAATTTATTCTTATTATCAGTAGCTTAATTCAATAATAAAAAGCACGGTGCAAATACGGTGCAAAATAACTATCGGTCCTATTATTAATAGTACCTTTAATACTCAAAGAAAAAGATCATCGGCTTTTAAAATTGAAGTTACTTATTGCCTTCTGTATCTCTAATTTAGTAAATCCCTCACGTTGACCTTTCATAAGTATGCTTTTTAGAACTTGTTGTGCATGTCTGTTTATATACTGAAAC
Source organism: Acinetobacter sp. YH12070 (assembly GCF_013419625.1). NCBI lineage: Bacteria > Pseudomonadati > Pseudomonadota > Gammaproteobacteria > Moraxellales > Moraxellaceae > Acinetobacter > Acinetobacter sp. YH12070. The sequence goes on from NZ_VOZT01000002.1 coordinate 72,067, forward strand.
TCGTATGGTCCGTTTGGCATTGCAGATCCATCGTAAGGACATACACCAGTACAAACCTTCTTATCATAATCTTCAGTAATCTGATGATATTCCTTTGCAAGACTCCAAAGCTTCAATTCCCTTGGATCTATTTCAAATTCACCTATATATCGTTTACGGACAAGATTTTGAACATGATCAATATTCATAGCATCACACCTGGTATGTAGTACAGAAAATATATCAGATGTAGAGATCACACACATATATATGACAGCAATGGCCAACGTTGGGAAAAGGCTTTTTTAATGTGATTTTGAAGTTTTTGAAAATTTCAGGTGAGAAAAAAAAGAGGTTAGAAAAGTTAGAAAATTATAAAACAGTATTTAGATTACTGATTTATATATATTAATTACAAATTTAAAAAGGTTAGAAAATGGTTAGATTCTGGTTAGTTCTAACCTCTAATTTTGGTTAGAAGTTCTAACCTTTTATATTATTGTTTTATATAAATATTTTAACTTTTATAACTTTTTTCTAACCACTTCTAACCTTTATATGGTTAGAAATTTAATTATTAAATATCAGATACTTAAATATTAAAAACCTTTCATTTCACTGTTTCTAACCTTTTTTAAGCACTATTGATTGAGTTGAAGGAACTTTTGATAAATCGAAAGTTGTAGGCATTCATAGAATCCCTGTTGAATTATGTAGAACTGAATTTTGGGCATTCGGCTGTGTCATGCACCAGTACTGCTGTGGCTTAGAAGGTCATCGGTTGGGATCACAAATCTGTTGAATATTCGACACATTTACTGGGCAGGTGAGGTGGGGGGTCAACCGCCCGGCTTGAACCGGATTCTGTGGTTTTAGAAACTTTGGCCAAAAAAAAGCCCTCACACATGGAGGACTTTTATTTTCGTGTAAATACTGTGATTAGCTTTGTTTATCTGGCTTCACCTGCTGTGGCCATGCCTGGTCTAATCGTTCTGCATCAATTGCGTGTCCATCAGCTGCTGCTGCGATTTTTCCACCACGGTCTGCCATTGTTTTGAGTACGAAGTTGCAGGTCTTTCCATATTCAACGATGGCTTCATGGGTACCTGAGGACAAACGTTTGTTTGTATCACTGATCTGCTTTGACAACCGGTCAACAGCCAAAGCACTGTCACTGGCAGCAGCCAACGCAACTTGTAAGTTTTTATTTGCATTTCGTTCTGACTCCAAAAGTTCTTGCGACCATGCCTGCTCTACTTCATGCACTTCATTTGCACGTTGCGATGCAAGCAAATCACGTTGTGTTTCAGCTAAAGTTTTTTGTGATTCGAGTAAATCAATTTGATGTGACTTACTTGTGCAGCTGGTGACTGAAAATGCCAAAGCGATGGCCAAGGCAGCCATCACGATGAATTTCCAATTTTTAATTGCCAAAGCAATATTCATTATTGTTTTTCCTGTTTGAATTGAAGTTGATGAAACTCTTTGAAGCGGATGATCTGATCACCTGCCCATTCGTTCACTGTGTTAGCGAATAAATTTTGAAGTGGGACAATTTCGGAATACCAATAGGCTTCACGAGCTTCACTGATGGATCCGAAGCCACCTGCATTGGATGGAATGATTCCGAGAAGTTGTGGCGGTGTACGTTGGGATGCAAGAACGTCATCGCGTGTGACATTTTTAATATTTAAGAACTCATCTTTGGCAGCCAATTCACTGATTGGAATCAGTTGCAAACCATCCTTTTTTCCATTTGGTGCATGCAGAAATAAATTTCGGAAGTTACCTGGACCACGTGAATCTTTCATCGCTTGTTTCAATGCATCCACATCTGCATCATCTACACCAGGATCAGTCATATATAGGATGAAGCCGGCATGAGATCCGTTGTTATAATATTTGCGACGAAATAAAGTGGCTGACTCATTGAGCCACATGGACTGAAGTGCCGCGATATATTCAGGCGTTCCGTAAATTTCTTGATCGACATCAATTCCTTTGATGTGGCAAACAGTACCAGGTTTAAAAATGTGTTCTTCAAAACCGTTCAGCAGCTGTAAAAACTCATCAGGTTTTTTCATGCGTCTGGTGTACTTGGCCATGAGTCCATCATAGTGGTGTGGCTCATTCAATCGATTATCGATCCGCTGTAAATAGCCATTACCAAATACCAAGTAATCAAAAGCAATGCGTTCAAACTCAGATGAACTGATCAATTTATTTGGTGTGAATGACGACACCAGTTGATTCTTTTTATAAAACACTGCAGTCGACAAATATGGCATTGCCTTAAAAGATTTTGCCAAAGCATTCATACTGATGTGTGGTTCGTAATAATTGCCACATAACCAAGTTTCATAGAACTGTGATAAGTCACGGCCATTCATCACCGGTTCTGCATCACCGAACGTAAATGCCTGCACTTTGCTGTCGGACATTAGTAAATCTCCATAGAGGATTTTTTAGATTTTGTTTGGTCATCAAGGGTCAAAGGTTCATTAGCGAACGCATGGAAAATGGCAAAAGCCAAATCAGCATGACCGATGTTCTCTGCACGTGATGCTTCAAATGTCATTTGTCTTTGAGAAGCTGTCAGCGTTTTACGAATAGCCATAATTGACATAGCCACGTCAGTGGATCCGGCATCAAATTCAAAACGACCTTTGTTGATCACATCCATTGCTTTCATGACCAATTGTGTTTTGACATCGACGCTGTAATTGAATGTCGTTAGGTTCGGGAAGAACTCAAGGACCAATTGAGCAACACCAGTGCCCATACCTGACTTGTCTAAGCCGATATATTTGACGTTGTATTTGGTTGTTAATTTTTTGATGTATTGCGCTTGGCTCGCAAAGTCCATGCCTTTGAACTGATGATGTTCAAGTAAACGGAATTTTGGATAATCAGGTTCAGGTGGTGCGATGACCACAAGCCCTGCACTGTCCCCACTTTCAGCTGGGTCATATCCAATCCAAACAGGTTTATTACCAAATGGACGAAGTGCCAACGGTTTAAAATCTTTGGACCAAACTTCCCATGAATCGACCATACATGGCTGAATGATGGACAGTGGAAATACACTGTGACCATCATCAACGAATTCACACATATAAAGATTGGCAAATTCTTCAGGACTGTTTTCGGCAATGAGTTCATCGATATCGAATAGATTACAGCCTTGGCGTTCGGCATCTTGAATATTGACAATATGTCGCCACATTTTGTCGCCACATAAAGCACCGTCTCTTAAATTTGCATGACTGGTGTCAATCTCAACTCGATTTTCTTTGGTACGACCTTTATTGAAAGCATCCCCTGTCCAAAAGGCATACGCTTCATGCGTTTTACTTGAAGGTGTAGAAAAATAAGTTTTTTTATACTGCTTTTGGGCAGCCATTGCCGATGCCACTTTTTTCAGTGTGGCAAAGCCATGCACCCAAAAGAATTCATCAAAATATAAGTCGCCATGGTATGACTGTGCTGTCTTGGCATTGGTACCCAAAAAGATCAGCTGAACGGTATTACCACATGGAAGCGTGATTGAAATCGGATCACCTTGCAGATCCACTTCAATGGATTGCATGACAAAGTTTTTGATGTAAGTCTTAAAGCCATGTGCTTGGGCTTTAGATGCAGACAAGAAAATCTGATTTCGACCAGTGGTGACAGCTTTGATCAATGCTTCACGTGCAAAATAGAAAGTCGCACCAATCTGACGTGATTTTAATAAGGCACGATTTCGCTGTTCACGCGCACGGTACCATACCTTTTGATACTCAAATAAACCTTCATCAAAGTCTTCAAGAAGTTTTTCAACCTGTTCTTCAGTCAGTGCATTTGGCTGTTTAGGTTTACGTGGTCCAGCATTTCTATTTTTAAGTTTTGGATTCAGATCGGTTTCGTTGCCACCGTCAGAATATTTATCAATGCGTGCCATGCGCTCCAGCTGGCGCATGAGCAAATCAATTTCCTTGTAATCACCAGGTGTTTTTTTCTCAAGAATAATCAGTTTGATCAATTGAGCAGTTAAAGCTTCACCGACTCGACCTGCAGGTGCATCTTTGTCCCATTCATCGCGTGTTTTCCAAGCGTGAACATTTTTATCAGGCTCGTCGATGTAATCTGCAATCGAGCTGATTCGCCACCCCATCCAATACAAAAATTTTGCTAGAAGGCGTTTGTCGAAGTTTAGATTTTTCGGTGTATCAAGTGCTTTATCCATTGGCTCATTAAGCCAACGCTATAACATTTATTCATTGTGGCTACTTTGTAAAACCCACTTAATACAAGCCTTTTGCATTGAATGTTTATGCCGTTCTTCCGATTCTGCTAACTACTTTAAATAGATTTTATCTATCGACATAGACACAGGATTCAGAAATGAAGAAATCCAAATTTTTCCGTGTTGCTGTTGCTGGATCCACGACTGATGGTCGCGTGATCGAAGCAACATGGATTCAACAAATGGCTGACAGCTACGATCCAAATACATACACAGCCCTAGGCAATCTTGAGCACTACCGTGGTTTTTCACCAAGTTCTGAATTTGGCACGTATGCAAAGGTCACTGCCCTAAAAGCTGAAGAAGTAGAAATCAACGGCACCAAAAAACTTGCTTTATTTGCCCAAGTCGATGCTTTCGATCAATTAATCGAACTTCACAATGCAGGTCAGAAATTATTTACTTCAATTGAGGTAAATCCAAATTTTGCTGATACCGGTAAAGCATATTTAGTCGGTCTTGCATTCACTGATACCCCTGCTTCATTAGGTACGCAAATCATGGAATTTGCTGCTAAACAGCCTGAAGCAAACCCATTTGTGGGTCGTAAACAAGATGCAGCCAATTTGTTTACTGCAGCTGAAGAAGCATCAATCGAATTCGAAGAATCTGAATCACCAGGTATCTTCAAAAAGTTCATGGATTTGCTGAAGCCAAAACTAGAAGAAAAAGACAATAAAGATAACGGCAAATTCACGGAAATTAATCAGTGCCTTGAAGAAGTTGCAAAAACCTTTAACGACACTCAGACCAAGTTGCAAAAGGTCGAAACTGAGTTTTCGGAACTTCAAACCAAGCATTCTAAATTGGAAAAAGACTTTACTGCTCTGAAAGCCAAATTAGAAGGCGAAGAAAATCCAGGTACACCACCTGCACCTGAAAACACTGGCAACTTCTCTGAACAAATCGAGTGCTAAAACATGAAAAAGCAAACGCTACAAAAATTTAATCATACCGTTGCAAAACTTGCTGAAAAAAATGGTGTGGAAACTACAGAAAAAAAATTCTCTGTTGAACCATCTATTGCCCAAAAAATGGTGGATACACTTCAAGAAACTTCTGAGTTTTTACAGAAAATTAATATTCAGCCTGTCGACGAATTAGAAGGTGAAGCTATTGGCTTGACTCAAGGTTCAACCATCGCAGGTCGTTCAAACACTAAAGGTGGTACTAAACGTACGCCAGTGGATCCAACAGGTCTTAAGTCTAATCCTTACAAGTGCCACAAAACTGATTTTGATGTGGCAATCCGCTACGAAAAAATGGATGCTTGGGCTAAATTCCCAGACTTTTATGCTCGTTGGAAGAAATTTGTTGATCGTGCAATTGCTTTAGACATGATCATGATCGGCTGGAATGGTATCAGTGCTGCAACACAAACAGATCGTGATACAAATCCACTCCTTCAAGACGTGAACATCGGCTGGCTTCAAAAAATCCGTACCAATGCACCTGAACGCTATATGCCTGAAGTTGTTGATGCTTCAGGAAAAGTAAAAATTGGTGCAGCCGGTGATTACAAAAACTTGGATGCTCTGGTCGTTGATGTCGTCAGCAACTTAATTAGCGAAATCCATCAAGATGACACTGATTTAGTTGTGATTTGTGGCCGTCAATTACTCAATGATAAAAACTTCCCATTGGTGAATGATGCATCTGACAATACAGATACTTTGGCTGGTCAAGTATTAGTAAGTCAAAAACAAATCGGTGGCTTGCCAGCGGTACGTGTTCCATTCTTCCCAGATAATGCGTTGCTTGTGACTTCGCTTGATAACTTGTCAATTTACTTCCAAGAAACTGGCAAACGTCGTCAGATCGTTGACAACTCATCATTGGATCAAGTGGAAGAATACCAATCTTCAAATGATGCTTACGTGATCGAAAACTACGAAAAAGTAGGTTTCGTGGAAAACATCGAAATTCTATAAATAGGTGAATTATGTTGAGTCCAGCTCGACGACACCTACTGAAAGCCAAGGCAGCTATTGAAGCTGCCAAGGCTGATGAATTTGGTGGTGTACGTCCAGACGCAAGCGTCTACCAATTACAACTGACTGAACTGAAAAATGACATCCATGTTTTACGTTCAATTCAGTCTCAAGATAAACGCGCTGAAGCGAAAAAAGAACTGATTCCAAAGCACATGCCTTATGTGTTGGGTATTGTTCAGTCAGGTGCAAAAGTTGAACAGGATGAAGTCATTACCACCATCATGCTGTGGTGCTTTGACTGTGGTCTATTCAATCAAGGTTTAAGTCTTGCTGAATATGCTTTAGAGCAAAACCTAAAAATGCCTGATTCATTTAGTCGCAGTACTGCAAGTATTGTTGCTGAAGAAATTGGTAATGCTGCACACAAAGCTTATCAAGATGGCCAAGTCTTTAAACTTGATGTTCTTGAAAAAGCCACTCAATTAACTGCTGATTACGATATGCATGACCAGATTCGCGCCAAATTATATTTAGGTATTGGTCGTACTTTCCTGCAGTTAGATCGTGGATCTGAAGCCGTTGCATTCCTCAAAATGGCGATTGCAAAAAATGAAAACTGTGGCGGTAAACCTGATCTGAAAAAGGCTGAAAAGCTTTACAAAGAACAATTAAAAAATTCACCTGAACCGATGCTGAATGCTGATGGTTCACAGGTCGTCGATGATCAAGGCAACTTGATGTTTCATCCGACGTAACGAGTGCCCCGCGCCAACCGAGGGGCAGAATTGACGCTGTAATGACATTTTTATGCGTAATTACAAACTCAATTCTCCACCCCTCAACTATTAGAGAATGACAATGACCGGACTAATTGCAAACGGCAACCGCAACAATGAAGAAGTTGTCATCACCAGTGATTCATTTTTCCCTGGCATATCTAGCAAAGCGATTCGTGAAGCATTGCGCTTTGATGGAAGTATCACTGATCAGCGTTTAATTCCTGCAATTGAATCAGCCATCATTGAAGTCAATGATCAGCTCGAATCCCTGATATCAAAAGCAGCATCACTTGCTGAAATCAGTCCAAAAACCATCACCACAAAAGGTGTGGAAAAACCCATCACTGAAGTTCTGTATTTTCGTGCCGTTGCAGCAGCTGTTGGTGCTGAACTGACTGAAAAGTATCGTGCTTATGACACCAACAACAATGGTGGCCAAAAAGCAGATGATCTGACACCAACGATTGATGATTACCGTCGAGATCTGCGCTTTGCCATTCGTGATTTAAAAAAAATTCGTCGTTTGAATGTGGAGCTGGTATGACTCAGAAATGTAATTCATGTTTCAAAGGTTTTGATGGACGCAATGGAAATGGCTATCAGCCTTGTTCATGCCTCAAAAAACCTGAATTTGTTCCTGTGCCTGGACCAATCAAAATTGATACACGCTCAAAAAACAGAACTAGCTTCTGGGGAAAGTGGTTTAAATGAAAACTGTTTATGCCATTCAGAATGACACGGTTGACGCAATTTGTTGGCGCAACTATGGACGCTCATCTGGTGTGGTCGAAGCAGTACTTGAAGCCAATCCACACTTGTCTGAATTTGGTCCATTTCTCCCGATGGGGACAAAGGTTCAGTTACCAGAACTTCAAACACAACAAAATAAAACGCAAAGCATTCAGCTTTGGGACTGAGAACAAAAATATGGCTGAACCAACCACATCAACGACTGTCGCAATTACCGCTTCTGCCGGCTTGGTATCACTCCTTCCATTCGTGAATGGTGATGCACTGTTTGGTGCAGTAATTGGTGCAGCATTTTTGGCATACACCCAAGTGTCACTGAGCTACGGAAAACGTATTTTTTCGCTCATGTTGTCCGTCGCTTTGGGCTATGCCTTAGCCCCTGAAATTTCAAACCGAACTGGTGTGAACAGTCACACTGTCATTGCTTGCTTTACCAGCATGTTTGCCTTGCCTGTTTTGGTGAAGGTCATGAAATGGGTGAATAAGTCGACATTGACTGAGATATTCAACACCACTTCAAAGTTCTTTTCTGCCCTGTCCAACACTTTTGGAAAGGAGAATAAAAAATGATGCAACTCATGTTGTCGCCATTGGCACAAACAATTTTTTCCATCGTTGCCGTGCTGTGCTATGTGGCATGTGCATTCCGTATTTTATGTTTTGATCGATTGCACCTGCAAAAATGTTCGTTTCGACTATTTGCAGTTGTTCTGATCGGTGCATTCCTTGCGCAAAGTATTCATATCATTTTCATTAAAGATCCGGTCACGATTTGGGATGCCATTCTCGCGGTGTTCTTAGTGGTCTTTATTTTTCGAAGTAAAGGCAATGTCGTTTCAATGCTAAGGAGCACACCATGAGCATTTTAAAATTAGGTTCAAAAGGTTCAGCCGTCACTGAATTGCAAAAACTGCTGATTAAAAATGGCATGACTGGTAAAAATAAGAAACCACTCATTGCTGATGGTGACTTTGGCGAAAATACTGAATATGCCGTGATTCAATTTCAGAAACTGAAAAATCTGAAAGTCGATGGATTGGTCGGTGACTACACACTAAAAGCCCTACGTGGTGAATGCACCAGTAAACTTTTAAAAGAAAGTGATTTAGTTGAAGGTGCCAAACGTTTGGGTGTGCCTGTCATCGTAATCAAAGCCATTGCTGAAGTTGAAACGCTGGGTGAAGGTTATTTGCCAAATGGTAAGCCTAAAATTCTGTTTGAACGTCATCGCATGTATTTCTATTTGAATCAGAAATTCGGCAAAACCAAAGCCAATGCACTCATGGCCAAACATCCGAATATTGTTAATACCAAAACAGGTGGTTATCACGGTGGATCTGCTGAGTACACACGTTTAAGTCAAGCCAAGCAGCTAGATGAATCATGTGCATTACAGTCGGCATCGTGGGGACGTTTCCAGCTCATGGGTGAAAATTGGAAAGCCTTAGGTTATGCATCTGTTCAGGAATTTGTAGCACAGCATGAAAAAAGTGAAAGCCTTCAGTTTGAAGCATTCCTTCGCTACTGTGAAACCAAGTCTGGTGAAGTGGATGACAAAAAATGGATGCTCATCGATGCGTTACGTCAAGAAAATTGGCACGTGGTTTTTTCACTGTATAACGGCAAAAACTATAAAAAACTTGGCTATGACACTAAGTTTTTACGTGTGATGAACCGCCTCGATCCAAACTATAAGAGTGCAAAAGCTGCATGAAAAAGCCAAATCAATTAAGAGAATATTTGCTCAACGCGATTCCTGATCTCAGCCCTGATCAGGATCGCTTATTGATCTTCACCAACAATGGTTCACTTCGCAGTACCATGGTCAGTGGTTTTAGTTTTGAAATGTCATACACATTGGATCTAGTCATCACGGACTATGCCGGTGATGTTGATGTCATTGGTGTGGTGCTGTTCACGTGGATTGCAGAAAATCAGCCTGAATTGATGGCCAACCATGAAAAAGGTAAACAAGCCATTAGTTTTGAAGCTGAACTGATTGATAACAGTAAATATGACATTAACTTCCAAATTCCACTGACTGAACGTGTCGTCGTGAAAAAGCTGCAAGATGGAAAATTAGAACTCAGTCATCCTGAAGAACCGAAGTACACAGAATATCAACCTGCCACTGATTTTGAAGTCATCGATCCATCGGGTGAAGTCATTGCTTCATGGACCACTGCTGAAAAACAAGGTTGGTCATTAGACATGCCACCAACAGGTCGAAATCCATGACGAACAATGTTGAAGAACTTGCCACCTACTTACAGCCGTATTTGGAACGGTTGTCAGTGGGTGAACGTGCCAAGCTTTCAAAACAGATCGGTCGTGATTTAAGAAAAAATCAGGGCAAACGTATTTCTGCACAACAAAACCCTGATGGTTCAACATACACCCCAAGGCGCAAACGCCTACGTGAACAAAAAGGCAAAATTAAGCGCAAAATGTTCACCAAATTAAAAAATACTGCTCATTTAAAATTGCTCAGCAATGCGGATGCCATTGCGATTGGCTTTGTGGGACGTGTTGCACGTATTGCACAAGTACACCAGGAAGGTTTAAAAGATCGTGCTGAACGTGGCGCACCGAGTGTGGTCTATCCAAAACGAGAACTTTTAGGCTTCACAGATCAGGATTTAAAACTGATTGAAGATTCATTCTTAAAACATATCAATCTTTAAGTTTTGAACATTGTAAAACTCACTTAATACAAGCCCCATCAGCTGAAATGGCTTAGTCCTTGACGCAAAGTGTTTGCATGAATGCAGATGCTAACCGTCGTCTTGAAAATATTGTTCGATTTGGAACCATCAAGACCATCAATCCGTCTAAACCTATTCCACGTGTCATCGTCAATTTAGGCGATATAGAGACACCGGAAATCCGTTGCCTAAATATTCGTTCCGGTGACGATGCAACTTGGGATATGCCATCGATCAATGAAGAATGTGTGGTCATTTCACCATGTGGCGATATTGGTCCAACAAGCTTCGTTTTATATGGATTTTATAACGACGACCACCCTGCACCCTCTGATGATCTCAACAAAAAAATCCGTATGTTTGCAGATGGCTGTGTCATTGCCTATGACGTTGCAGCACATCATTTATCTGCTGTTTTACCTTCAGGTGGCACAGCTGTTTTGACTGCTGATGGTGGTGTCACTGTCAACGGTGATACGACCATCAATGGAAATTTACAAGTGAATGGCAGTACGGCTATGACAGGAAACAATACCGTTGGTGGCAGTCAGTTAGTTCAAGGCAGCAGTCATTCTTCAGGAACATTCAGTTCAGATGGTGATGTCACTGCAAGTGGTATCAGTCTCACTGGCCATACTCACCCGGGTGATAGCGGTGGTACCACTGGAGGACCACAGTAATGATGTCACGTGAAAGCGGTCGTGAACTCGAAACTGAAATTGATCAAATACGTCAATCCATTCAGGACATTTTGACCACGCCCATTGGTACCCGAATCATGCGTCGTGAATATGGTTCATTGCTGCCACAGCTCATTGACTCCCCTTTCAATGAAATCACCTTGCTTCAACTCTATGCAGCAACAGCAACAGCATTACTGCAGTGGGAAGATCGAATCACCTTAAATTCAGTGTCGATCAATCAGATTGGTCGTGGCTCATTTGAATTGGAAATTGACTGCAATGTGGTCGACAACAATCAGCAACAGTCTTTAAGCATTCCACTTAACTTTGGATCTACGTTATGAGTGTCGATTTTAACCAGCTCACACCACCCAAAGCGGTGGAAGAACTCGATTTTGAAACTATTTTTAATGAGCGCAAAGAAGCCCTGATTGCGCTATGGCCAAGCAACAAACAAAACCAAATTCGTAAGACCTTGGAACGTGAAAGCGAACCACTCACCAAGCTTTTACAAGAAAACGTTTATCGTGAAGTTCTACTTCGCTCAAAGCTCAATGCCCAATATCGCGCAGTGCTTTTGGCTTATGCAGAAAAAGAAGATCTTGATAACAAAGTTGCTGACTATGGCATTCAGCGTCTTATTATTTCGCCTGAAGATTTAACCACAACACCACCGACACCAGCGGTTTATGAAAGTGATGAAGATCTACGCTACCGAGCAAGCAAAGCATTTGATGCTTTATCCGTTGCAGGTCCAACGTCAGCGTATGAATTCCATTCACTCAGTGCTGATGGTCGTGTGGCCGATGCTTATGCATCCTCACCTGCACCGTCCCAGGCACTGATCACTATTTTGCAACGTGATTCTGAAAATGGTGCTGCTTCACCAGAACTATGTCAGAAAGTTTACGATTATGTATCAGGTGAAAAACTTCGACCTACAGCTGACCGTGTTACGGTTCAATCCGCTGGCATTATCGAATATCAAATTCAAGCCGTTCTTCACCACAATAATCTTCCTGAAACAGATCCAGTGCTTGAAGAAGCAATTGCCAATATGAATGCGTTTATTAATTCTCCAAAACGTATCGGTCAAAGCATTTACTTGTCAGCCATATTTAAACAATTGCATGTTTCAGGTGTTGAACGTGTTGAATTGATCAGCCCATCTGCAGACGTTTTGGTCACAGCATTTGAAGCATCGTTTTGTACTGGTGTGAATGTCACCATCGCGGAGGGTTAATGAAAAACTTACTCCCTCCAAACAGTACCGATCTTGAACGTAAAGTTGCTGAAGAACTCGGCAATAATTCAAATCTGCCTGCAAATTTACGTAGTCTTGTCACCTTGAATGATGTACCAAGCCAATTCTTACCACACTTGGCTTGGGAAAACAGTGTTGACCGTTGGCAGCAAGATTGGCCTGAAGAAGTCAAAAAACAGCAGATCAAGGCCAGTTTTGAGGTTCACAAATACAAAGGCACCAATTACGCCCTGCGTAAAATTGTCGAAGCTTTTGGTTATAGCGTCACCATTTATGAATGGTGGCAAGAAGTACCAATGAATGAACCTGGCACATTTCAGATCGCCATTGATACCAATAACCAGTCTTTAACTGAACAGGGCCTGAATACTTTACTTCAGCTCATTGATGATGCTCGACCACTTACACGCCATTGCAAACATATACAAATCAATGTCACACCCAGCTATGCACAGATCTATGCCTTAGCAGGCAGTTATAGCGGCGACGATACGACCATTTTTCCAGAAGTCCAGGATGCCATTATTTCAGCAATTCCAATTTGGGCTTTCTATGAACAAACAGAAACAGAAGTCTACCCATTCGGAGCTCAAGCATGAGTTACTACACTAAGATTACGAAAGCAGGTTTAGCAGCAATTACCGCTGCAATGAATAATAGTTCTAAAGTTCCTATTACTTATATGGCCTTTGGTGACGGTAATGGATCTATCCCTGAGCCTGATGAAAATGCGACTTCATTAGTCAATGAGGTTTATCGTGTTGGTGTGAATAAAGTTGAAATTCATAGTAAGAACCCCAATTGGTTAGTCTGTGAAGCAATCATTCCTTCTGCCGTAGGTGGTTTTAATATTCGTGAAGTGGCTCTCTATGACAGTACTGGTAATACCATGTTGGCAATTGCAAGTTACCCACCAACGTATAAACCAACGGTTGAAGAAGGTGCAGCAAAAATTCAAACGATTCGGATTGTGATTCAAGTCGACAACTCTGGAAACTTTGAATTAATTATCGATCCTGATGTTGTGCTAGCTACAGTTGAATTAGTTGAACAAAAAATTAATAAGAATAATTATCGTAGAGTTTCTTTTGCAGAATACGGAATTTCTTCAGAAAAGTCACCTGAAGAAAACTATCAAAATCTGTTTAAGTTAATTAATGCTTTTCCTGAAGAAAACGCTTTAGATATTTTTGTCAATCCAGGTCAATATAAGTTTAGCAAAGGTGTTTTTATAACAAGACCACATTATATCCACGGTATTGGTGTAGGTGAGTTATCTACTTCAATTCTTGATTTTGAACATGCCATCCCTGTCGGTACCAAAAATTATAAAAGTGGAATATTTATCATTCATCCAAGTGTTATTGATGATAATTCTGGCAACGGAGCTAATTTACCTATAGGTCAAATTGGATTGAGTGGAACGGGTTCAACCATTGAAAATGTTAAGGTGTTGAAATCCAGCGAACATGGAATCATCAAAAATGCTCCATCTTATTTAAAAGGTGTGGGTTCAATGAACAACCAAAAACACGGAATTTTAACAGTTGCTAATACCGATTTTGAATATTTTGGCATTATCCGTGGAATTGCAAATCAAGGGACTAATACAGAGTGCGCAGCTCTATTTAATGGATGGTCAGGAATTGTTGAGATTGGTAGCGATGCAAACGTAATTAAGAACGATACATGTTTATCTGCATACAATAATCATTTTGGTTTTTATGATGCATCTTTACTGGGTGGTGTTTGTATAAATAATCAGGCCCATGTAAATATTTTGGGTGACTACGTTCAGCAAGGAGCTCCTCATGATAACAGCGGATTAACAGTAACCCCATCCAAAACTGTATACATTGGAAACTATGCTGAACAACAACGAGACAGCACTTACTCAACTAATGGAAGATCAATAATTCTAGGAGCTACAGGTGCACAACCTGGTCCTCATAATACAAACGTTATTAATCCTTCTGTCGTGGGCCCATATACTCTTAAAAGATTTTCAGTAACCAACGACCTTCAATCTGTCTACGATGGGAAAGGTGGTGATTTTGCCTCTTTATCGGAGCAAGAACTTAGATTTGGAACTGATGCCGTAACTGATAATGCATTAAAAATGTTCATGCATGGAAAAAGATTTTCAATCGGAGATCTAGACTCAGCTGCAATTACATTATTTTTAGAAGATTTTAATAGAACTCTTTTAACAAGTAGACCTTGGTTTTCAAATGGAATAACCATGGGAACTTATCATTATCAGGGAGTATCGACTACAAAGCCGACTGATGGCATCTGGGATATCGGTAATATATTATGGAACGAGTCAAGTGTGATTGGTGCTCCAATTGGCTGGTCATGTTCTGATAGTTCAGGATCAGGAACGTGGCAAGAAATTGGTCAATCTGGTATTCCAAAATTACAATCTAGTCAGATTTTGGATAAATCTCATGATATTAACTTGCAAAATAAGTTTTTCGGTAAAGAAATATTTAATACTACTACCAACAAATTTATGAGATCACTGGGTGATCAGGATATAAGTGATTGGTTAGCTACTGACAACACAATACTGACACCACAGTGACATTGTAAAACCCACTTAATACAAGCCCATACACTTGGGCTTTATTCATCCACATGCAAGCCTGTTTGTTGAAATAAAACCTCAATAAACAGGCTTTTTTTATGGCAGATTCATACCACCACGGACTGCGTGTCGTTGAAATCAACGAAGGTACACGTCCGATCCGAACCATTGCCACTGCTGTTCAAGGACTCATTGCAACTGCAGAAGATGCAGATGCAACCGTTTTCCCATTGAATACGCCAGTGCTCATTACCAACACCCAAGCTGCAGTTGCAAAAGCCGGTACCAACGGCACACTAAAAACAGCACTGCAAGCCATGGCCAACCAAGCGAATTCAATCTGCGTCGTGGTACGTGTTGCAGCTGCTGAAGATGAAGCAGCACAAACAGCAAACGTCATTGGTACCGTAGACGCTACTGGTAAATATACCGGTGCAAAAGCATTGCTATTAGCGAAATCAAAACTAGGCGTACAGCCACGCATCATTGGTGCACCAGGTTTAGATACTCAAGCTGTTGCCACTGAACTTGCAACCATTGCACAAAAACTTCGTGCATTTGCCTATGTCTATGCTTGGGGATGCAAAACCAAAGAAGAAGTCGTTGCCTATCGTGATGCGTTTGCAGCGCGTGAACTCATGGTGATTTGGCCAAACTTCGTGGCATTCAATGTCGATACAGCGCAAACCGAAACTGTACCTGCAGTTGCAGTGGCGATGGGCTTACGTGCCAAGATCGACAACGAAATCGGTTGGCATAAAACCCTATCAAACGTAGCGGTGAACGGTGTGACAGGTATCGATGCCGATGTGACTTGGGACCTTCAAGACCCTGCAACCGATGCTGGCTATCTCAATAGCAATGAAATCACCACACTGATTCAGCATGACGGCTTCCGTTTATGGGGCTCACGTACCTGTTCAGATGATCCACTCTTTGCTTTTGAAAACTACACACGTACAGCACAGATCATGGCTGACACGATTGCAGAAGCACACATGTGGGCCATTGATAAACCAATGCACGGTTCACTGGTCAACGACATGTTGGAAGGCATCAAAGCCAAACAACGTGAATGGACACGCCTAGGCTATCTGATGGGTGGCGATGCTTGGTATGACCCAGAGCTAAACTCAAAAGACACGCTCAAAGCCGGCAAATTGTATATCGACTATGACTATACCCCAGTGCCACCGCTTGAAGACCTTACCTTCCGTCAGCGTATTACAGACAGCTATTTGGCTGACTTCGCTTCAACGATCACTGCATAGGAGCTGATGCATGAGCCTTCCTCGTAAACTCAAAAATATGAACCTATTTAACGAAGGTGAAAGTTATCTAGGGCAAATCAAAACGGTCGTCTTGCCGAAGCTCACACGCAAAATGGAAGACTATCGCGGTGGCGGTATGAATGCTCCATTAAAAATTGATATGGGCATGGGCGATGATGGTCTTGTACTTGAATCGACTTTTGGTGGTTTAGACCTGCTCACATTGCGTCAATTCGGTCTTGAAAAAGTTGACGGTGTTTATATGCGTTTTGCTGGTGCTTATCAACGTGATGACACAGGCGAAGTCGATGCAGTGGAAGTCGTGGTTCGTGGTCGTCATGAAGAAATTGATGGCGGTGACTCTGAACCAGGTGAAGACACTGAACACAAAGTCGTGACCAACTGTGCTTATTACAAACTCACAGTCAACGGCAAAGTTGAAATCGAAATTGACGTGCTTGGCTTCAAAGAAGTTGTAGATGGCAAAGACCGTCTCGAAGCACAACGTAAAGCTATCGGATTATAAGTTTTCCTGCCCTTGCATGGATTCGTTCTGTGCAAGGTTTTTTTGATTCAAATCTATTTTAGGAATGCAACATGAATACTCAAGATCAAGAATTAAATACCCAACTGATTCAAAACCCGAACCAAGAAACTGTTCAGCTTGAGCAACCAATTCAATTTGGTGGCAATACCATTACTGAAATCACCATCCGCAAACCAAATGTCAAAGCATTAAGTGGTGTCAGTTTACAAGCCATCTATCAGCACGATGTAAACGCATTAATCAAAGTTTTACCTCGTGTGACCACACCTGCATTAACGCCACAGCAAGTACTTGAACTAGATCCAGTGGACTTTGCACAACTTGGAGGTCACTTGGTCACTTTTTTGTACCCGAAGGATCTGCAGAAAGCGATCAAAGAGGATCAGCAATAAAGCTGGTCGATGATGTAGACGAAGCGATAGCCGATATTGCTTGCATCTTTCATTGGCCACCGAGCGCATACGATGACATGGACATCATCGAATTAAGTAAATGGCATCACCATGCGCTCAAGCGTCACCAAACCACTGTATAAAAGAGTCCACCAATGTCAAAACTAAAATTAGAAGTCCTATTTGGAGCAGTTGATAAACTCACAGGGCCAATGAAAACCATCGTTGGTGGCTCAAAATCTATGGCTGCTGCATTAAAAAAGACTGATTCTGACTTAAAAGGCTTACAAGCGACCCAGCGTAAGGTAGATAGTTTTCGCAGTCTTCAAGACAGCATCGCAAAAACTAAAGATACGCTGGAAAAATACCGCGGTGAACATAAGTTATTAAAAGACCAAAGCAAACTTGGGCCATTAAGCGAGGAACAAACAAAGAAGCTCAAAGGGCTTGAACAAGGCATTCGTCGTACTAACGACGCACTAAAAAGTAAATCAGCAGAAATTACAGGCGTCGTCCGTGACCTTAATGTTGCAGGCATAAAAATGGATGATTTAGGTCAAAGCGAATCAGACCTAAAGAACAAAATCCACCTCACAACAATGGAACTGAACAAGCAAAAAGATGCCTTAGGAAAGCATTCAACTGCCCAAAAAAATTATGAAAAGTGGCAAGGTCGAATGTCTATAGGGAAAGACATTGCCCAAAAAGGATTGGTGGCGGCTGGTGCAGGTGCCGTCGCATTATCTATACCAGCAAAACTTGCCATTGATTTTGAATCTGCCATGGCTGATGTAAAAAAGGTGGTTGACTTTGATACCCCACAGCAGTTTAAGCAAATGGAAAACGATATCATCAGCATGAGTACACGATTGCCAATGGCCGCCAAAGATATTGCAGCTATTTATGCAGCAGGTGGACAATCTGGTATTGCAAAAAATGAATTAACTCAGTTTGCTGAAACAGCTGTGAAGATGGGTGTAGCTTTCGACATTACAGCCGAAGAATCAGGACAGGCAATGGCAGAAATGCGTACAGCATTCAAAATGTCACAATCTGAAGTAACAACATTAGCGGATAAAATTAACTACCTAGGCAACAATACCCCTGCCGCGGCTAAAGGCATCATGGATATTGTGCAACGTATTGGTCCATTGGGTGAAGTCGGTGGCTTTGCTTCTGGATCTATTGCCGCATTAGGGGCAACAATTCGTGGCATGGGCGTAGCTGAAGAAGTGGCTGCTACAGGTATTAAAAATATGATGCTTGCCTTGGTTGCAGGTGAGTCTGCCACAAAGGGACAGCACAATGCTTATATTGAATTAGGTATGGATGCGAAAAAGGTAGCTGAAGGCATGCAGAAGGATGCTGAAGGAACCACATTATCTGTATTGAAAGCCATTTCAAAAATGGATAAGTACAAGCAAGCTGCCATGTTAAAAGAATTATTTGGCTCTGAGTCACTTGGATCTATCGCACCTTTGTTGACCAACATGAAAGCCCTTGAAGACAATTTAGGGAAAGTTGCAGATAAGCAAAAGTACGCTGGCAGTATGGAAAAAGAATATGCAGCACGAGCAGAAACCACTGCCAATAATATTTTTCTTGCAAAAAATGCAATGGCAGCACTGGGAATTACCATCGGCAATCAACTATTACCAGGTGTTAACAGTATTACCGAGAAATTTACTGGTGTAATAAAATCCGTACAGACTTGGGCACAAGCGAATCCAGCCTTATCCAGTTCACTAACAAAAATTGCAGTCGGTGCTATTGCCATTGTTGGGGGGTTATCTGCCCTATCCATTGGTGCAATCGCCATCTTTGGACCAATGATGATGGTTGCGAAAGGCTTTGGTGTAGTTGCACTAGCTGCCAAAGGTATGAGCATGGCGTTACTGACCAACCCAATTACATGGATTGTCCTTGCCATTGCTGGTGCTGCCCTGTTGATTTATAAAAACTGGGCCCCGATCTCAGCATTCTTTGTCGGTATTTGGAACACTATCAAAACGGCATTCAATGGTGGCATTAAAGGCATATCAGCACTAATCATCAATTGGAGTCCAATCGGACTGTTCTATTCAGCATTTGCAAAAGTACTGTCATGGTTCGGTGTGGATCTTCCAGCGAAGTTTACCGGCTTTGGTGCCATGATCTTAGAAGGGCTCAAGAACGGTATTTTATCCAAAGTCAATGCCGTCAAAGATGCCATCACAGGTGCTGTCAGTGGCGTGATTGATAAAGCCAAGGGCATTCTAGGTATTCATTCGCCTTCACGTGTCTTCATGGGCATTGGTGGCTATACCATGCAAGGTATGGCCAACGGCATTTCAAATGCCAATGGGTTACCGATTGCAGCAACATCCACCGCCACACAAGGTGTGGTCAATACTGCTGCCCAAACCAAGCCAGTCAAACCCATCAATGTTGGTCGCAATAACCCACGTTCATATATCAGCCAAGACACGATTGAAGTGCATATTCATGTCAAAGATGGATCCGTGGTCAAAGGAACGGCTGAAGCAATGCGTCAAGAACTTCGACGTGTCGCGCTAGAAGAACAAAACGCACGACGTAAATTCCTGACAGATTCGGAGTAATACATAACATGATGATGGCTCTAGGCTTGTTTGTCTTTTCATTACGAACAGCGTCATATCAAGAACTGCAACGTGTCACCAATTGGCGACATCCTTCCAATAGCCGTGTCGGGGACTCCCCTGCCTATCAATTTATTGGTAAAGGTGAAGATGTCATTACACTTAAAGGCGTGATTTACCACGAATTGACAGGGAGTCGCGCCACATTGGACACCCTCAGACAAATGGGAGATACAGGCAAGGCATATACCTTAATTGAAGGCACAGGCAAAATTTATGGCTTAGTCATCATCAATGATTTAGATGAAACCAAAACCTATTTCTTTAAAGATGGTGCAGCTCGAAAAACTGAATTCACTTTAAAACTGACCATTGTACGCGATTGGCAACCGACCTTATTAGGCACCCTGATCGGCATGGGTATTGGCGCACTGAATAGGATTCTCTAATGCTGAATAAAGTCATGAACGTCGTTGGTACCGCATTAAATTCTGTTGAAAAAATGACGGAATACCCTTATCCAATTTTTCGTGTTGAAGTGGATGGTGTCGATATTTCATCCCTTATGGCTTCACGTTTAATGTCACTCAACATCAAAGACAATCGTGGGCTTGTGGTGGATTCAGTGGACATCGAATTGAATGATGCAGATGGCATGCTCAGTATTCCACCCAAAGGTGCCATCATTCAGGTCTGGTTGGGTTGGTCCAATACTGGTTTATTTGACAAAGGCAAATACAAAGTCGATTCCACATCTCATCGTGGCGCACCAGATGTACTCAGTATTTCTGCCATGGCCAATGACGTATCAGAAGGTTTAAAACAAAAGCGTGAACGCAGCTGGAGCGACAAAACCATTCAAGAAATATTTGAAAAAGTCGGTGCTGAATATGAACTAAACGTCATTGTTCATGAAAAATTCGCATCGAAAAAGGTCAAGTACATTGCCCAGAATGAATCTGATGCCAATCTCATTACACGTATTGCCGATGAAAATGACGCAATTGCCACCGTGAAAAATGGGTATTTGATTTTATTACCACGTGGCGCAAGTCAAACGGTTTCAGGTTTAGCCTTGCCACGTGTGCAAATCACCAGGAACAAGGGCGATCAGCACAACTACACCAATGGCACAGGTACGGACAATATCACAGGTGTCAAAGCCTATTACTACACTGAAAACAAAGCCAAGAAATTGCATGTCGTGGTCGGTGACAGTGAAGACAACATGAAAGAGATCCGCTATGTGCATCGGGATAAAACCACAGCTGAACTGGCAGCCAATGCGGAATATAATCGTTGCAAACGTACTGCCCAAAAACTGACATATACCTTGGCATTGGGTGATCCAACTTTAATCCCTGAACAGGAATTTGAATTCATTGGCTTGAAACCTGAAATTGATGACATTATCTGGTTAGGAACAAACGTCACCCATTCACTCAATGACAATGGCTTCACCACATCAGTTGAACTTGAAGTACAGCTTCCAGATGCCGATGATGTATCGACCCTGTTTGAAGGTCGTGAGGAAAAAACCGAAGAAGAAAAAGAACAATCTAAAACCAAGAAGCGCACTGGTAAAAATTATGCAGATTATACCGGTGTCATTGTTTACTACAGGGAAAATGGCAAAACTAAAACACTAACAAGTGGAGATCAATCAAAACCATTAAAATTCACGCAAGAATATAAGAATAAAAAAACTGCAATGGTTGCAATAAAACGTGAACAAAAAAGAATAGACAAAGCCAAAAAATAGGACAAAAAAAATCCTGACTTTGGGGCGAAGTCAGGATGAAATGGGTAAGAACAAAATAACGATATTTTAAAACTTTTACAATAGTTTATTTCGATATATCGTAATTTTGTTATATATTTGTTGAATGTTATTTATTCTAATAATAAGGCTGGACCTATGTCTAAACCCGGACGTACGATAAGTAATAAATGCCCTCATTGCGGCGAATCTCTTTGGATCCGTTCAAGTGAACAAGTCGATCCACTTTTAAAACGGTTATACGGTCAATGCACCAATTTACATTGTGGTTTTACTGCTCAAGGTTTTTTAACTTGGGATGCTGAACTCTCCCCATCTGCAATGCCAAACCCTGAAATTCATCTTCCTAAGTCATTAGCAAAACAAGGAAAAGGGGGAGCATGTGTCTGATCCAATTGACCGCGCACAAGAAAATCAACTAAACCAAGTCAACATCAAGCCACGTGATTACAGCGCACCATCACTGTCTGAATGTTCCGAGTGTGGCAATGACATTCCACCAGAACGCCAAAAGCTAGGTGCAGTCACTTTATGCATTGAATGCAAGACCAAGGAAGAACGTCATGCCAATCGTTATCGCTGATTCATCAGATCCAATCGAATGCCCCTGCCCTGAATGCACATCACAAGATGAATAAGCAAAGGAAAAATAAAAATGGACCAACAAACTGCACTGATTTTAATTGTTGTAAACCTATTAGCTGCCGTGGTACTCATCATATGGTACTTGTTCGACCGCTATACCAAACGCATTGAAAGCTTAATTCAGCAAAATAACAAACCAAGCTGTGCATTTATTCAAACCCAAACCAAGCGTAAAGGATAAAAATATGTGGCTCTATCCTTTTTTAGTCGGTGCTATGCTGGGTGTGATCGGCAGTGCTTTATTATTTCTTCACACAGTAGGATGGTTTTAAAAAAACGGTTATAATAACAACGGGATGACAGCAGAATAATCAATATGCTGTGCAGGGCTTGACCTGATCAGGCATCCTATAAAGAAGCCCCTTTCGGGGCTTTTTTATTTCTAGATTAATATTAATAAGATTTTAGTCTGCATTTACAGGTTCAACGCCAAACCATAAACCCGTTAATTTACTAGCAGTAGCAAAGTACTTCACATTTCCAACTACAGCGTTATGTGAATTTTTTTCTTTATCAATACCGTCTAGGGCTTTAGTCAATAAATCCGTAACAACTTTACTTGTTTTACTTTTATTTTCTTCACCACTAATAATATTTGAAGTTATCCCAACTAAAATCAGGGTGTCCATCATTGCTTTTTGACTATCGCCACTTGGTACCACAATATAAGTAATCCCACGCAACATACCATCGTGGTTAACGGTACCAGTTAAACTAACATCAGGCGAAACATTTACTTGAAATACATCATGCACGTCACCTTTTTTCACATCAAATTCACCAAATGGACGAATAGTATCAATATCTAAATCTTTTAACCGTTTATTAAATGCTTGTCTAAATTGTTCAGGATTCATTCCCAAATTTGCCTCAGCAGTCGCATTTAATACTTTCTGCTCTGGCTCTTTTACAACATCTGGATTAGCTACAACTACTGGATCTTTAACAGCAGCCATTTCTTTACTATTTTTTTCTTCAACTTTGGGTGCGAAAACGCCAACTAATGCCAAAGACAACATACTTATAAGTAAACCAATACCAAAAACTTTCCAACGACTCGGAATGCTAGGCTTCCCAAACTGAAATACACTTGGTTTTACTAAACCTACCAAAGCAGCAATTAAACTAACCAAGAACAGCAAAGCGAATAAATAAACCATAATCCCCTCAAAAATATTTTTATAAAGTTACTTGACCCGTAAAGTGATTCACTGATACAGTTTTAATACTACAGCAAAATCTGTAGTCAGGCGTGAGAACCTGAAATATTTTTGACAACAGGCGCAAAAAGTCCGCCATCGGGCTATTTTTTTGCGTAAAATTCAGCTTTGCTGCTTTTTGGCAGGCTGGACAGGGCAGCCTTCGGGCTGGCCGTTTCTGTTGTCACGGTATTCTCACCCCTGTTCAGTCTGTCACCATTATCGTGAGAAGTAATGGTGTCAGGTTTACATCTTGACGACAGGAATCAGCAAATGAAACATTTCGCTTCTGCACATTCGTGCACTCAAAATAACGTACGTGAACACTCCCCTATTTACGATCTAGCTGCATACAAAAAACGCCAGCGCAAACTTAAGCGTAAACAAATTTTAAAAAACATCTTAGACACCACCGTGTTCTTTTCAGCATGTTCTATCGTCTTCTCATTATTGTTTTGGGGAGTATGAGCATGAGCGCAATTGCACATATTGATGACGCGGTTTTTATTCAAGAACATCAAGTTAAAACCACCAGTTTAAAAGTGGCAGAGCTTTTTAATAAACAGCACAAGGATGTATTACGTAAACTTGAAAGCTTGGATTGTTCAACTGATTTCACTGAGCGCAATTTTACGCTTAGTGAATATCTGGATAGTACGGGTCGAAAATTACCCATGTACGAAATGACCAAAGACGGCTTTATATTTTTGGTTATGGGTTTTACTGGAGCAGCTGCCGCAAAAATTAAAGAAGCCTACATCAACACCTTTAATCAAATGGCAGCCATGCTCTACAACTTGCACGGCCAAAATGAAAGTATCCATGTCGGTGCAGTAGTGCAACTCAAGTCAGGTGGTCCTATCTATACCGTGAGTCAGATCCACTATGACCAGAATGGCTTCATGCAAGATGCTGAAGTCATTTGGCATAATAAAGCGACTCTGTGCCGTGACATCCTTCCAGTGGCTTGTTTATCCTTAGAAACAAAAAATATTATCAACAATAAAATGTTGAATGACTTCTGGGCAAGTGTGAATAGCTATGGCTTACATAGACTCAATCACAGTCGTAATCCATATATCTTGGCACTTAATATTTCTCAGATTTATCAGTGCATAGATGGATTACCGTTGAAAACCCAACTTTTTTCACTACTTATGCAAAGTCAAAGCCCCCATCCGGTATTTATGCAAAATAACCGACAGATTTACAGCGCATTAGACAGCAAAAATATCAAATGCTGGTTGTTCCAAACAAATCCACCACTCTTGAATTAGTTACAAAACCAACCATCATGTGCGACAATACTTGTCGCGCATGACTGTATTCTTTAAACAATTTTCAGCAAAATAAACCCACTATAAATAGACAGGGGGAGCAATGAACTCAATACTGGACATTAACAGCCATAACACCATGACTGCAGAAGAAATACTGGACGAAATACGCTTTCCAATTAAAAACCTGGAACAAACACTCTCAGCACTGACAAAACTATCAATACAGCATGAAATCACAAGCGAAGAACTAAACGCTCTCCTCAACACCCTACACCACCAAGTCGTTCAGATCGCCAAAGCAATATAAAGCACTAAAAAACCCCAACTAAGGTTGGGGTAGATGATTTAGGCTTGCCCTGAAATTACTGTGCCACATAAGCCTTGACCATTTTGACAAAAGCAACCTTGGCATCATCACCCAGACTACGGTATGCCGTGACAATTTCATGCTCAGGCTCACTTAAAGTATCAGCTCTTAAACCAAACGTAATATAAAAGACATCAAATCCCGCATTACTCAAAGCAATCAGCTGATCCTGGTTCAAGGCATCACCATGCTTTTCATAACGGACTATAGATCCGACTGCTTTACCTATAATTTCAGCCATTTCAGGTTGAGTCAGCTTCAAACGGTTTCTTTCCGCTTTCAAACGTGCCCCACGCTCTAAAAACTTTTCATTAATCGACATTTTAACCCACCAAAGTATTGAAACTTTCGATTTATCGTAATATTATTTAGTAATACAGTGATTCACTGATGCTCTACCAACATTTTAAGGACTTGCTATGAGTAATGTCGAAAGCAGAACAAAAGCAATCATCACACACACAACTCCGAACCGTCATCAGTTCCTGAGAGTCTGCGCTGCTGAAGCAGGAATGACAATTTCCAGCTTTACAGAAAAACTCATTTCTGAAGCTTTATCGAAAGTTGAAAAATCTGACAACCCATTTTCTGAAGCCAAAAATAAACAATAAGCCCCTGAAAAGCTTATTAGTTTACTTAATTCAAGCTAAGAGTAAACAGAATGACAACACTTCAAGAACTTTGCATAAAGCGAAAGAATCAAATTGCGAACCGCAATGGTACAGAAGCCTTACGCAATCGTATAGCACAACTTAAAACTTTGTCTGGTGAAGAACGTCAACGTTTTGCTGAAAAACTGAAGGGTTATATCGAAGCATTATTCGATAACCAACTGATTATCTTCCAGGACGCAAAGGACTGGGAATGGATTGTAGACAGCAACGTAAAAGGACTTCACTAATGTCTGATATTAAAAACCGCATCATTAACCGTCTTGAAAATATGTTCAGTTTCAAGACACGTGGCGAATGGTTCCGTGAAGGTGTCTGCCCACAATGCGGTAAAAAAGAACTTTATACCCATGCCCATAATCCACGTTTAGTGAAATGTGGTCGTTTGGTCAAATGTGGTTATGAAGAACACGTCAAAGATATCTGTGAAGACTTATTCAAAGACTGGTCTGAATACCATCCGCAAACTGATGCAAATCCAAATGCTGCAGCAGATGCATTTTTATCTGAAGGTCGTGGTTTCGATCTTAAAAACTTAATTGGCAAATACACCCAGCAGTTCTATACAGATAAAGACAGCAAAGAATCATCAGCAACTGTTCGCTTTATGCTGGATGAAAAAAACTATTGGGAACGTCTAATCGACAGACCAGAACGTTTCGGCAATAAAAAAGCACGTTTTAACTATGGTTTTAAAAATGCTGGCCAAGCATGGTCAGTGCATGAATTGGATGAACTTTGCCGTCTAGGGGAAAAAGGCCAAGCGATCTGGATCACTGAAGGAATCTTTGATGCCATTGCACTGAGTCAGTCAGGTGTGAAAGCCATGTCTTGCCTGTCATGTGTCAACTACCCTTCTGTATTCTTAAAACAAATTGCAGACCGTTGTCATGAACTCAAAATTGACAAGCCACGT
Source organism: Acinetobacter sp. YH12070 (assembly GCF_013419625.1). Classification (NCBI taxonomy): domain Bacteria; kingdom Pseudomonadati; phylum Pseudomonadota; class Gammaproteobacteria; order Moraxellales; family Moraxellaceae; genus Acinetobacter; species Acinetobacter sp. YH12070. The sequence continues at coordinate 98,707 of NZ_VOZT01000002.1, forward strand.
TTACGCTGGGCATTCGACAATGACTCTGCAGGTAAAGGTTACACGGTTAAATGGCATGAACGTTCACGTGCTGAAGGTTGGTCATCGACTGCTGCACAGCCACCGGCAAATGGCGGTAAAAAACTTGATTGGAATGACTTGTTCCAGTGGGACAAACTCAACCCTGATCAATTCCCAAAGTACAAACACTATGGTGAATTGCTGATTGCTGAAACGGCTGAAGATGCCGGTCTTTTAATTTACAACTTCTATGAAGGTCGACGTCACACGTTCTATTACAACCACAAATTCCGTTTGTACTGGTGGGAACTCGACTATGACAAATTCAACAAAGCAGTTCAGCACCTGGAAGACCGCAACAACGAAGCAGCAGAAAATGGTGGGCAGATCCTGACTGATAAAGAGATCCGTGCCAGTGCATTGAAGAACTGTTCAGCAGCAAAAGAAATTTGTAATGCTCAGATTGAACCGTTGTACTTCCAGCGCAATGAAATCACCGATGAATCTTGGTACTACTTCAAATTGCAAAGCCCATGGTCAGAAGCAAAAACCACATTTACTGCTGATCAAATGTCATCACGTTCAAAGTTCAAACCACGTGTGATGTCGGTGATGTCAGGTGCAATGTGGACAGGCACAGATATGCAACTGGAAACATTCATCAAACGTGAAACCGAACGTTTACGTGAAGTTAAAACCATTGACTACATTGGTTATAGCCGTGAGTACCAAACTTATATCTTTGAAAAATATGCCGTTCATCAAGGGCAAATCATCGCGATTAATGAGCATGACTTTTTCAAAGTAAAACGTCAGGAAATTAAAACACTGGCAAGTTCACCAGCGATCACATTGAACCCGAAAAAACAGTTTGATCCGTCATGGTGGAATGACTTCCATAAAGTCCGTGGTGCCAAAGGTATTGTGGCTTTGGCTTGGTGGATGGGTTCATATTTTGCTGAACAGATCCGTGCCATGCACAGCTCATACCCTTTTATGGAAATTGTCGGTGAAGCAGGTGCAGGTAAATCACGTTTAATTGAAATGATGTGGAAACTTTCAGGCCGTAAAGACTATGAAGGCTTTGATGCAAACAAATCAACAAACGTGGCGGTGTACCGTAACTTTGCACAGATCGCAAACCTGCCAGTGGTCCTGATCGAAGGCGACCGTAACGATGTGAACGGCAATGCTGTTCAAAAGTCAAAATTCAGTTGGGATGAACTCAAAGATGCCTTCAACGGTCGTGCAATTCGTTCTAAAGGTTTAAAGACTGCAGGGAATGAAACCTATGAACCACCGTTCCGTGGTGCCATCCTGATTTCTCAAAACACGGCAATTCAGGCTTCAGAAGCAATTTTGACACGTACTTTGCACTTGTACTTTGACCGGAAAGGACAGTCACTGGAAACCAAACGCATTGTCGATGAACTGGATCGCATGGAACTTGAAGATGCTTGCACCTTCATGACCCATTGCCTGCGTAATGAAGACAAAATCTTGGAAACATACGCATCAAAGTTACAGTCAATTGAAGATCACTATCATGAAATTGGTATTACACATACACGTATTGCCTTATGTCATGCACAAGTGGCTGCACTGATCGAAGCAATGACCAAACACGTTTTGCCAATCGACTTGGAAGACATGCTTGAAGCACAAGAAATGCTTGAACAAATGGCGCGTGAACGTGTTGAACAGTTGAATGGTGATCATCCTGACGTGGAAAAATTCTGGGACGCTTACGAATACCTTCAAGGCAATCGTTCACCAGAATGGGGCTTGAACCATCACCCTGCCGATGCTCAAACGGTCGCAATCAACTTAAACGAAATTTACAAAGTGGCTGCACGCAATTATCAGCAGCTGCCTGAAATCAATGAAATGAAAAAATTACTTCGCACCTCACGCAAGTACAAATTCATTGAAAGTAATAAACAGGTGTACTCAGACCGTTTCCCTGCCGATGACGTGGCAGCAGTGAATAAAAGCCGTGAAGTACCTGGTAAACCAAGCCGTAACGTGAAGTGCTGGATCTTCACCAATCCAAATTTAGGGGCAAAAAAATAATGGATGTTAAATTAGAAATAGCAGATGTATCTGAAGCAGAAATGTATGCACTTGCGAATTTTGTTAAGCGCATTGGCCATATCGAGTACAAACAAAATGCTGAATCTGAACGAGAAGCAAAGCAGATTGCAATCGCTGTGTCTGCATTACAAAGTGCGTTGGATCGTGCTGGATTTGAGGTGTGGTGATGGATATTCAAAACAAAGACCAAAGCTATTACACCATGATCGCTGAACACCAAGAACTTTCAGCACGTGTACTTCGCTTGCACAGCATTTTAAATCAGCATCATTGCGTTCAACACATGCCAACCGAAGCATGCACCTTGATCAACGAAATGAAAAATATTGTTGATACTGGCAAAGCACAGCCAGGTGGCCTTGAAACTGCTGAACTCGACTTTGATGATGCCCTGCCGTTCACGGATCCTGAAATCAATACCGTTCACGACTTCCAAGTGGGTGACACCGTTTGGATCCCTGATGTATTTGCACGCTACAAATTTATTGTCAGCAGTCATCAGCGTTTTGAAGTAAAGCAGATCGTTGGCACTGACCAGCTATATGTCTGCCACATTGAAAATCCAAACATTCCATTCACCAATAATCAGAAATGTTTCACAGGACATTTCAGTCATTTTGCAAAAATTGAAGGAGCAGCTTCATGCGTGGCGTAAATAAAGTAATCCTGGTCGGCACGCTTGGTGCCAACCCTGAAAGCAAAACCTTTCCAAATGGTGGTTCAGTTTGTCAATTTTCCATCGCAACATCTGAAAAATGGCAGAACAAACAGACTGGTGACTGGATTGAACAAACTGAATGGCATCGCATTGTGGCCAACAATCGTCTGGGAGAAATTGCCCAGCAGTACTTAAAAAAAGGTTCAAAGGTTTATATCGAAGGTTCACTTCGTACTCGTAAATGGAATGACCAAAACGGTCAGGAACGTTACAGCACAGAAGTTCGTGCAGACAATTTACAGATGCTGGATTCAGCACCACAGGCAAATGCGGTTTAAGGAAATAAAAAAATGATCAAAGTTACCCCTGACCATGAAAAAGCAGCTGAAGCTTACGACACTGTCAAAGCCATGAATTGTGAATATGTGAATATCATTGCTAAGGAATATCCAATTTCCGACACAAAAGTAGGCTATTACATTGCCGGCATTTCCCCGGCTACCGCTGAAAATGGTGTAAGTCGTGAACAATGGCTTGCTGAATTTGAACACTTAAACGGAACACAAGGATGAATGCTGCTCTGAATCAGTTTGATTCAAGTTTCTTATTGGCCATGAAGTATCAGTCTCCAGTGGTTCCACTGGAGGTGATCGTAAAGGACTTTTTGCCGCATCTTAAAATTGAAACAGCCAAGAAGCGTGCAGCCGTTCAAGACCTGCCCTTCCCAACGTTCAAGGCAGAAGATTCAAACAAAGCCCCTTACATGGTGAACATTGCTGACGTTGCTTTATGGCTCAACAAGCAAAGTCAAATTTCTAAACAAGATTGGACAAATATGCACGCCTAAACGCGTGCATCGAGGTTAAGCCGATGGAATACGAAACAGATATTGAAAAATTAAAGGCACAAAAACCTGAAGGTGCCACCATTGTTGCAGTCAAAGGCAGCCGAATTACATATTTCAAGGAAGATGGCAAAGACCGGTTACTGACTTTCAATCGCACCATGTGGGTAAAAACGTGGTTCACACCATTTCACATGAACTTAAAACACTTTGACTTTATCGCGGTGATCTAAATGCAAAATATGTATCAAATGATCAGCTTAAAAGATCAATTTCCACCAAAGGGTGAAAAGGTTTTAATTTACAGACCGCATGCACACTTACCACCGCATGAGGATCCGAATTTCAAAATCGCCAAATATATTGGTGAAGGTCTATGGATCGGAAGTCATTTTGAACATGAAATCACGCACTGGTTACCATTGATAAAGCCCCAATAAATGGGGCTTTTTTTATACCAATTTTTTGGCCACTTTCATGGCTTCCACAAAATCCAATCGATCACGACGGTTTTTCAAATTCACATAGCGTCTCAAACTTTCCCAAGACTCATGCAAACTGATCTGCTGCAGCTGGGGAATGGTCAAACCATCTTCAGCCAATCGGGTAATCCCTTCATGACGTAAATCATGAAAACGTAGATCTTCAATCCCTGTCATCTTAATCGCTTCACGCCAACGTGATGCAAATGATTTTGCATTCAATGGCAACAACACTGATGGATCTGCAGAATCCAAACGAAGCATTTGATCACGCACATCAGGCTTCATTAATTCTTTGATGACACGTTCAGCCTGTTCAGTCACCTTAAAACTTTTATGATTGCCGGCACTGCCATTCGGATTTTTTAAATCAAAAACTTTCCATTCAGAATGCACCTGGTCATATTCATGCAAAAAAAGTCGTGTCAATTCATCTTCACGCCTGCAGGTATAAATGGCCAACCACATAATCAGATGCAAAGGCATGGATGTTTTACTGGTTTTCCAACGTTTATAGAAATAATTGGTCAGTAATTGCAGCTCATTTGATGTCGGCAAACGGTCACGTTTCTTGGATTTGGTGATCACACGTGCATTGCGTAAACCTTTCATCGCCTGTTCTAGCTCAAAAAGATTCACTTTTTCACCCCAAACAAGATCCGCATGCGTCAAAACCACCTTTAAATATTGCAAATCTTGCAAGGCAGTACTTGATTCAATCGGATCTGCACCGATCTCTGGGTAGCCTGTTCGCCTTAAATATGTATGATCAGTGAAATCTTTCCTGGTCAAATCACTGATTTTGACATTTCCGATTGGCCAATGAGTTAAAAAGCGGATGCCCATGCGTTTGGATCTTCCAAAACCTTCAACTTCATTTAAATATTTTTCTAAAGCAGCAGCTAAGGTCATGCCCTTTGAAATATTTGCAGAAATCATCAGTTCTGGATTCAATTCAAGTTCATATTCTCGTTTTTTAATCCAGGCTTCAGCCAGTGACCTTTTACTAAATGTCTTAGACTCTGTAAAATTCGGCAGCCCTTGTCGCTTGACGCGCACCTGCGCCCTGTATTTTTTCACACCAGTGGACAGAACTCTTTCTGTAACTGTACCCATAAATTTGCACCCTGACCCAAAACCCATTTCACGGTGCAAATACGGTGCACCGAAATACTGAAATATGGGGGAATATGAGTAAAAATGCGAGTAAATGCAATATGCAAAATGTAGATAAAGCCCTGAAAAATCCACAACTTATTGATAACTCAATAAAACCTCGTATTTCCGTTGCCCCGATGATGGATTGGACGACTCGTGACTATCGTTTCTTTGCACGCTTGTTTAACCCTAATGTGATTCTCTACACCGAGATGGTCACCACAGGTGCGATATTATTTGGCGGTGCGAATCGTCATTTGGACTATAACAACGAAGAACACCCGATTGTGTTACAGCTTGGTGGTTCAAATCCCAAAGATTTAGCGACCTGTACCAAGATGGCACAGGACTGGGGCTATGATGAAGTAAACCTCAATGTCGGCTGTCCGAGTGACCGCGTTCAGAACAATAAAATTGGCGCATGCTTGATGGCAGAGCCTGATTTGGTTGCAGAATGTATTACTGAAATGCGAAATGCTGTTGATATTCCAGTGACCGTGAAACACCGCATCGGGATTGATGACATGCAGTCTTATGAAGAAATGCTGCATTTTGTTGATACGGTTGCAAAGACTGGCTGTAACAATTTTATCGTGCATGCCCGTATTGCCCTGCTGCAAGGTTTGTCGCCAAAAGAAAACCGTGATGTGCCACCTTTACGTTATGAAGATGTTTATCGTCTGAAACAAGAACGTCCAAATTTATTGATCGAAATTAATGGCGGGGTGAAAACCTTTGCTGAAACACAGCAACATTTACAACATGTTGATGGCGTGATGATTGGCCGTGAGGCTTATCACAACCCGTACTTATTGGCTGAGATCGGTCAGCTTTGGGATCTCGAATTACCCAACCGTTTCGATATTATTGATCAGATGCTGCCATATATTGCGAAACGCATGGAAGAAGGTGCACCGCTTTCTATCATTACCCGTCATATTTTAGGTTTATTCCAAAACCTACCGGGTGCTCGAAAATGGCGTCAGGCTTTAAGTGGAGGTAATGCCAAAACCTTTGCCGATGTGGAAAATGCCATCCAAAATATTAAGTATGCAATGCAACGTACAGAAGACTATTTACGTGATCATCCTAAAGTCGTTTTAGAAGATTAATCCTATAAAGTAAAAGCCCGCTATTTTGCGGGCTTTTTTATTTTCATGCCTCACAAAATACGTGTTTGGCAACATCGTCACAACTCAGCTAAATCATCTAAGCAATCAGAATCATCACTCAATGACTATTGACCGTAATGTTCCCTTTGGGAAAAGGCTCATCATCATAGCCAGTCCATTGATAATCGGATGGATCTTCTTCCTCACGTAAACCCACATAGCTCTCAGGCGCCGATGTAACAGGTTCAACCTCCTCGGTTGGTTGTTCCAATTCCTCAACCAAATGATTCAACTCTTGATCTAACTGCGCCTGATACTTTGCAATTTCAGCTTCGTCAATGAAGGCAAATTGTTCTTCATCTATTTTCCATGCATAGCCTTGCAGGTCTTTGTAAATATCGACCAAAACAGTATAAGGCTGACCATCGTATTGCAACGTCGCCTGAGCCTTAAAGCTTAATCCCTTACGCTCTAATACTTTTATATTTTGAATCCGTAAATGGTACTGCCGATAATCTGGATTCTGATCAAACTCGTGTTGCATCTGCTGCTCAATCTGCCGAGATAATTCATCTGTCGAGACAAAATAGCTACAACCAGCCAAACTCAACAGTAAAAAAATGGTGAGCCATCGAAACATATTGCATCCCCCATGATGCATTTATTCTTGATGAAAAAGTCAGACCGTTCACAGATTGCGATCCAAACATTCCTCATTGTTTGCTTCATAATAGCCAATAAAACACACAGTACAAGCCAAATTATCAAGATTTCTCAATTTTATATTTAATTTTGATATCAATCACTTAAATTGCATTTTTGCTGTTTTAAAACACTGACAGCCTTGGTCTATTGCTGACATATTTTTGTTGAAAATGACCATTTTGGTAATAGTTTCCTAGCCGTCAAAGTTTCAACATCAAAACGATCCTATTGTGATTTTTTCAATATAGAGCCTTAAACAAAACATCGTAAAAGCGCCATAAAAAAAATCCCCAAACATTGCGGGGATTTTTAAGGAATCAACTGAAATTATTCATCGTCTGTTTCAGGCTCATGATGTAGCGCATCATGTATGGCTTCCACCAATTGCTGTGCAATTTCTTGTTTTGAGGCTTTCTCTAAATCACGCTTTTCCATTTGATATTGATCTGCGAAGAACACAGTCATGGCATTTTCGTCTGAAGCAAAACCAATGTCTTTACGTGAAACATCATTGCACGCAATCATATCGAGTTTTTTTGCCACAAGTTTGCCGGCAGCATACTCTTCGACATTGCGTGTCTCGGCGGCAAATCCAACCATAAATGGACGTTTTGACTGCTGCGCAATCGTTGCAACGATATCTGGATTTTTAATTAAAGCCACATTGAGTTCATCACCAGCTTTTTTGATTTTATGCTCTGCAACTTCTGCCACGCGATAATCCGCAACGGCTGCTGTTGCAATAAAAATATCACAGCCTTCATCTAACATTTGCAGACTGGTCTCTAACATTTTAATTGCAGACTGCACATTAATCCGTCGTACACCATTTGGTGTATCTAAACTGACGGGTCCTGCGATCAGCGTTACTTTAGCCCCAGCTGCATAACAAGCCGCTGCCAGTGCGAAACCCATTTTACCTGTGCTGTGGTTGGAAATATAACGTACAGGATCTATCGACTCACGTGTAGGACCAGCTGTAATCGCCACATGTTTGCCTGCAAGCATGCCAAATTTTTCAGCAATGGCTCGCTGTGCTTGATGAAAATAGGCCGTTACTTGATCCGCCAAATCTTCAGGCTCAGGCATACGTCCTAAGCCCACATCTCCACACGCTTGAGAACCGGCATCGGGCATGATCACATGTACGCCATCTTCAACCAGTGTATTTAAATTACGCTGTGTCGCTTTGGCTGCCCACATTTGCTGATTCATCGCAGGGGCAACCCAGACGGGTGCTTTAGTCGCAAGATAAAGTGTCGAAAGAAGGTCATCTGCTAAACCCGCCGCAAATTTTGCCAGCGTGTCACAACTTGCAGGAGCAACCAATACCAAATCAGCCCAACGTGCCAATTCAATATGCCCCATGCCCGCTTCTGCTTCGGGATTGAGTAATTCGGTATGCACAGGGTTGCCTGAAAGCGCCTGAAACGTTAGCGGGGTCACAAAGGCTTGCGCACCTTGAGTCATCACCACGCGCACATCAAATCCGGCATCTTTTAACCGACGGACAAGAATGGCACTTTTATAGGCTGCGATACCACCAGTGACACCTAAAAGAATATTTTTTGTGGGCATTACACTTAAATCAAAGCTCACGAACAGGCTACCTATCTGTTGCAGTGGCGCTCACAATAGCATTAAATATGCACTGACCCAACAATCTGCTGTGAAAAAGCCGATTGACTGATAATAAAAAAGTCTAAGAATAATGAATAATTCAATTAAAAATTGGCCTGAACAAGAGCGCCCACGTGAGCGCCTGATTCATCAAGGCGCACAAAGTTTATCCGATGCTGAACTACTGGCTATTTTCCTACGCTCTGGTTCCCAGCAGCACTCTGCTGTCGAACTCGCACGACTCCTGATCCAACATTTTGGTCAGTTGCAAGCGCTGATGGATGCTTCACTTGAGGATTTACGCCAGTTTCATGGCATTGGAAACAGTAAATATGCGCAGCTCATGGCGGTAAAAGAACTCGGTAAACGCTATGTGAGTCAACATTTTCAAAATGAAGCCTTACACTTGCAACATTCTGAACAATTGCAAAACTTTCTTCGCTTTGAATTTTTATCGGAACGTCAAGAAGTCTTTGGCGTGCTTTGTCTAGATGCGCATTTAAGAAAAATAAACTTTAAAAAACTTTTTTATGGCAGCCTCAATACCTGTGAAATTTCCATCAATCAACTGCTGCGTTATGTCATTTCTGAACATGCCAGCAGTATTGTCATTGCACATAATCATCCTTTCGGTCGTGCAGAACCTTCTGCTGCCGATCTTGAATTGACTCGACTCATTCAGCAGGCTTGTCAGCTGGTGGAAATTCGACTGATCGATCATTGTATTATCTCAACAGAAGGGAGTTTTTCCTTTGCTGAACATGGCTTGCTCCAAGCACACTCATCTGCATGAAACAGTTATTGACAAGTGCTTGAGCAAACCCGAAGATCATCATAATTTTTTAAAACTAGAAATTATCATTCGAACATGATCGTCCGTGACCAACCGAGTATTTTTAAACTGCTATTTTCTTGGCGAGGAACGATTTTACCTAAGGTTTTACCGCCGCTCGGGATCGTTATGTTGCTGTCTGCCATTGTGGGCGGCTTATCCTATGTCGATATCTTCCATTTTACCGAATTTCCTTTGGTCGGCTTTACCCTGATCGGTGTTGTGCTGTCGATTTTCTTGGGCTTTAAAAACTCAGCCTGCTATGACCGTTGGTGGGAAGCTCGGCGTTTATGGGGCATTTTGATTGCCAACGCGCGACATTTTGACCGTGACTGCCGTTTACTCAGTCAAGGCCGTCGTGAACGTGTGATTCAACATGTAATCGTCTTTGCCAACGTTTTACGTGACCGACTCCGCCATCAAACCGCCAATCCCACTGAACTGGTTGAAACCAGCGGCATGAGTGCGAATGCCATCACCCAGTTATACCAACAGGCCAATGCACCGCAGTACACGTTGAGTTTGATTCAATGGGAGCTAATGCAAGCGCTCAAAGATGGTGAGATTTCAGATATTATTTATACCCAGATGAATCAGCATGTGATGGAACTCAGCACCGTACAAACCGGCTGTGACCGTATTGCCACCACGCCATTACCGTTTGCGTATTCAGTCTTGCTGAATCGAACCGTTTATTTTTTCTGTTTTGTCTTACCCTTTAGCTTGGGTTCTACTTTAGGCCTTGCGACCCCCCTTTTGGTCGGGATTTTAGCTTATACTTTTTTAGGCTTAGATGCACTGAGTTCAGAGATTGAAGAGCCCTTCGGCACACAGAGTAATGACCTTCCATTGGACTCTATGGTACGAACTATTGAAATTGAACTTCTTGGAACTTTAGGAAAACCCACCCCACCACCGATTCAAGCTAAAGATCATAATTTATTATAATTGGTATGCGTTTCGCCTGAATGCACGGATCGCATTCAGATCCATGATCCATACAACACCCATAATAAGGAAAAATCATGAAAATAAAAAAACGGATTTTCACTTATAAGCCACAACCGATTCTGCATCCTTGCAAAGCGCTTGCTGTGATTTTCATGTTCGTTGTGTTGCTGTTTAGCATCGCATTACTCCTAGCATGGCAAGGCATATTATTCACATCATGGCAAAGCAATTGGCAATTCTTATTCCTGATGAGTGCTCTATTTGTCATCAGTATATTTCGTGACAAATCGCAAAGAATCAAATTTCCATTTTGGATTCAACAGCATTTGATTGATCCCAAATTGGCTTTGGATTTAAAAGAACACGCCTTACGCAGTTCAGATGCTGTGATTGTGGATTATCGAGAGGTCCGTGAACATTGGTGGCAAGGCAAACAGCAACAATTGCTCTTAAAGCTCAATGAACTTGAAGAGGCGAAATGGTTTAGCGTCGATCTCCATCAAGTCTTTGCGAGTACTTTGTTTTTAAACATTCATGTGCAATTGAATTCTGCCCTCATTGGGCAACAGATTTGGGTGCATTATTTGGCACGTACGCGCACCATCGTGCAGTTATATGCGCATGATCAGCTTGATGATTTTCATCAAATGAAAAACTACTTTGCCATGCCCTATACGGGGAATATCTATTTTGAGCAGATTCCAACACGGCTTACGTTGGATTTACCTTATTTATCGGAAATTCATGCCGTTCGTGAAGAAGATCAACCCGGTTATCTCCTCAAACTGAAAACCAGTTATGGGCAGAGCTATCGTATCAGTTCACAGGCACGGCATTTTGATAAACTCGAATTGGCACTCTCAAGCGCCATTGATTTTATTCCTTATCGCAATTTTAAACATCAACCTACCATGCAATCTGCCTTGCTGACCAAGAGGCATCCTCAACGCGTGACAAGTCTACTGTTGTGCATAATCGCCATCAGTGTTTTTATCATCGCGTTTTTGTTCAAGGCATGGTTCTGGGCATGCGTTGCCGTGGGCTGCCTCTATCTGCTTTACCGTAACATTCAGCATTATCGAACTTCACCGTTTATCGAAGATCCTGATGTCAATGTGACTTAAAACTGTCCCAGATTCCAACTTGCCCTTCTTTCACTCGAGGGATGTTGCCGAGTTTGATCCATGGCATATTGTCGCCATGAAAATCACTGCCAACAGAAACTTTTAAGTTAAAGGCAGCAATCATGCGATCCACCATTTGACGAGTCGATAATGGCTCAATTGCCGGTGGTAATTCCACCGCATCGCCGCCCGCTTCTGCAAAGATTTCGATCAAATAACGAATATTGGTCGCAGATAAATCATAACGCGTCGGATGCGCCAACACTGCAAAGCCACCACTTGCATGAATCACCTCAATGGTTTCAGCAAGACTCGGACCTTCAAATTTTACAAAGGCTTTTTTGCCTTCTTTAATATATTTATCAAAAGCTTGTTGTGGACGCGCAACCACACCCTTTTCCACCAAAGTTTTGGCAATATGCGTGCGTGTTACCCGATCTGGAATATGGTCGACTTTGGCAATCACATCGCTATAAATATCTTGACCAATTAACGGTATCAATAAGTCACAAATCTGCCGAGCACGTTCCGCTCGAATACGCTTTTGATCCATCAATAAGGCTTGTAAGGGCGCAGGATTTTGCATATTTAAAGCGACGATATGCACACCATAACTTTTTTTGGTCGCAGGTCTCGACCACTGGCTGGAAATCTCCACGCCAGAGATTAATTGCAGCTTTAATTCATGCGCGACCTGCTCTGCTGCCAACAATCCGTCCATCGTATCGTGATCAGTCAAAGCCAGCGTATGAATTCCAATAGCACTTGCGGCCTGCACCAAAGCCTCTGGTGACAAAGTACCATCAGAAATATTACTGTGTGTATGTAAATCTACGCCTTGCATCTCTATACTATGTCATTTATTTGATCAGATTTAGATACTCTAACATGAAAGCACTTTTAGACTTTGTGCCACTCATTATTTTCTTTTATTTATATAAAACTGTAGATCCAAAAGATACGCAGCACCCATTATTACAATTAATTGGTTCTGCTGGGGGTGTCGATAACAATAACATTCTTGTGGCAACATCAGGTCTCATCATTTCCATGCTGGTGGTTTATGGTGCATTGTTTGTCATGCAAAAATTCCGTCTAGATAAACAGCAATGGATTGTGTTGTTCATGACCGTGATTTTTGGTGGTATTACCCTGATGCTAAGCGATGATTTTTATATTCGTTTAAAAGCCGTTTTACTGAACTTGGTATTTGCTGGCGCGTTTTTACTTTCTCCACTATTTAGTAAAGATAAGAAACCACTCATCGAACGTTTATTTGGTCCAGTCTTAAATTTAACCGCTGTCGGTTGGAAACGATTGAACTATGCATGGGCTGCAATGTTCGTGGTGATGTCATGTTTACACACCTTTTTCGCTTATTTGTTTGCAGACGGAAAATATTGGGGTGAATTCACTGCTTTTGGTGACATGATCGTGATGTTTTCCTTTATCATTATTCAGTTTATTGTATTACGTAAATACTTTAAGACCTCAGAATAATCCATTCGGTCAAAAATCAGGAAAAGTCATGCCATTATTCGTCGTAAGCTGTACAGATAATGAAGGTACAGTGGAAAAGCGCCTTGCGGTTCGTCCTCAACATCTTGAACGTCTACAAAAACTTGATGATGAAGGTCGTCTGATTGTTGCAGGTGCGATGCCTAAAGATCCGGCAAACCCGCAAGCTGGTTTTTATGGCAGTACGATCATTGTCGATTTTGATAGTCGTGAAGCCCTAGACCAATGGTTGGCAGATGAACCTTTCCTCAAAGAAGGGGTTTATGGCCAAATTGATGTCAAACCATTTAACAAAGCATTTCCTAAAGGATAAGGTTCATGCGCGTCGTTGTTTCTAGTTTATTGGGCTTATCTTTAATTTGTTCAACTGCATGGGCTGAAGAACCGGCTCCTGCACCTGCTGTAGCCCCTGCTGCTCAAGCAACGACTGCAACACCTCCTCCCAATCCTGTGCCGCATAACATTCCTGCCAATAAACCGGGCATCATTAAAGTGGCGGCAACCGTCAATCCCAATGGTCAACCTCAAGATGCCAATCCATTGACCATTGAGCAATTGGCAAAAAATAAAGCACTGCAAGATGCCAAAGTTAAAGCGATGGTCAAAGACCAATCTGTACGCTTACAACAGTTGGAAAAAGCAAACCTTGAAGCCTTGGCGCAAAACCAAGAATTACAACTTAAAAATGATAGCTTGGGCGTACAAGTACAAGTGCTACAAAGTGAACGTAGCGCGCAGATGTTTTTATATGGCGGGACCACACTCGGTGTTGGCGTGATTTTAGGTTTTTTATTGGCCAGTTACGTCTATACCAAACGTCGTCGTCAATGGTAATTCGTTTTTCTACTTCCATTTAAAGGTTGCTTGAGTTTTGTCAGGTGCAATTCAGACTGCCGATCTCGATTGGCAAATGATCGATGGCATTGATATTCCAGTGTCTAAACAGTTTGGTGATGTGTATTTTTCGAAGGACAACGGTCTGCTCGAAACACGTCATGTGTTTTTAAAAGGGAATGACCTCGACACTCGCCTCGCGGCTCTGACTGATTTTGAATATTTCAGTGTCGGTGAAACAGGTTTTGGTACAGGATTAAATATTTTGGCCCTGTGGCAATTATGGCAACAGGTTCGTCCAAATAATCACAGTCATCTACATGCTATTTCTGTAGAAAAATTCCCTTTATCTAAAGCAGATCTCATTCGTGCATTAAATGCATGGCCTGAATTACAGCCATTGGCACAGCAACTGATTGCGCAATATCCTGAACCTATTGCGGGATGTCATCGACTCAATTTTCCAGAAGAACGTTTTTCGATTGATCTTTGGTTAGGCGATGCACACGACGTTTTTCCCATCATGGCAAAAACTGCTACAGTCAATGCATGGTTCTTGGACGGTTTTGCACCTGCCTGTAATCCTGACATGTGGGAAGAAAACGTACTCAAAAATATCGTGCGTCTATCGGACATTGGGACGACCTTCGCCTCATTTAGTGTGGCAGGTGTACTGAAACGCGGCTTACGTGAACATGGTATTACCATTACACGACCACGTGGCTTTGCACATAAGCGTGAAATGCTCAAAGCCTTTTGGCTCTCACCTGAAAGTTCAGATGATCAATCCGAAGTTGCGGACATACCCACTTTAGACGAAAAAAAAAATTCTGAAATCACTGTAGGTCATAACCCTCGTCAAATCGCAATTATTGGCGCTGGCATCGCAGGTTTAAGCTGTGCTTGGGCATTTGCTCAACGCGGGCATCAAGTGCGTATTTACGAGAAATCAGCACCACTCAGCGGTGGGTCGGGTAATCCTCTTGCTCTACTCAACCCTAAACTCTGTCCAATTGAACAAAGTGCTGAGCATCTGATGACCCTCAGTTGGTTATATGCGCTCAAGCATTATCAAAACTTCAAGGCATTTCGTCCCTTACAGATTCACCAATCTATTTTAAAAAATAAAGCAGAATACCTTGATTTAGCTCAAGCTTATCCTTCAGAGGTGTTAGCTGCTGAAGAAGGCACGCCAAATCAATTAGCTTCAGCATTTCCAACCCTGCTCCTCAAACAAGCAGGCGCGGTCAGTCCACATCAGCTTCGTGACCAAATCTTGGCACATCCGCACATTGAATTGTTACAAGCAGATATTCAACGCATTGAGCAGCAACAAAATGGCGTTGCGCTATTTACACAGGATCAGCAGCTTCCATCTGTCGAACATGTCATTCTCTGTGCAGCACGTGAAAGTATGCAGCTACAAACAGATTATCCAGAGCTGCGTGCCATTCGTGGACAAGTCAGTTGGTTGAACAACCCCGCTCAACAAATGGATATGCATACCGCCTATAGTTATGGAGGCTATTGTATGCAACTGGATGCCGAACAGATGATTATGGGCGCGTCATTTTATCCCGGCCGTGATGACACCGACGTTCTCACCGAAGACCATGTGCATAACTATGAACTTATCCACAGTGTGTTCCCTGACTTTGCCAAAACCTTAGCACCGATTGAGCAATGGCATGGACGTGCTGCGATTCGCGCACAGACGAAAGACTTTTTCCCGGTAATTGGTGCAGTCCATGAAGATCAGCACATTTATAGCTGTAGTGGACTCGGTTCTAAAGGTTTCCTGTATGCACCGCTCTGTAGTGAAATCATTGCCGCGCTAGTCTTAAAAGAAGCCTGCCCTATTCCAACACAGCTACTCGATAAAATTCATGCAGCACGTTTTATACGACGCGCCAAAGCGAAACAAAAAACCAAGAAGCCTTATTTTCAAGGTCAGGTGCCCTCAGCACCACCTCAAGAAAAATAACTTGCAATAAAAAAGCGCCTTTCGGCGCTTTTTTTGATTCGATCTTATTTCCCTTGTTCCAAAGGAAGACCGGCATCACGAGCAGCACGCGTGCCGCCCATTAAGATTACATATTCACGTGAGCTGTCAAAACCCTCTAGTAACTCTGCTGCACGTGGAGCTTTACTTCCGCCACCACATAAAATGTAAATGGGTTGATCCGTTGACACCTGAGTCAGTGCATCTGATGACAATGCGTTGATCGGTCGGTTAACCGCACCTTTCACATGTGCTTCAGCATAAGCACTTGCATCGCGAACATCCCAGATAATCGAGTCTTCTGGGAACTCAAATGTTGTAATTTCTTGTTTACGGATCATTGCGCACTCCTTTTGATGTAAACAACACTTGGCAAATGAAGAAAACATCCCTAGCATCTCAGATATTCTTTCCCTTTGTAAAGGTCTAATCTATGCCTTCTTTTGATATTGTTTCCGAATTAGAAGTTTTTGAAGTAAATCATGCAGTTCAAAACACGCAAAAAGAAATTGCGACGCGTTTTGACTTCCGTGGTCAAGACGTTTCAATTGAGTTAAATGAGAAAAATAAGGAAATCAAAATCTCAACAGAAAGCGATTTCCAATGTGAGCAAGTGTATACCATGCTCGAAAATCATTTCTTCAAACGTAAAGTCGACATTCAAGCACTCGATCCACAAAAAATGACGGCTTCTGGTAAAAACGTCATTCAAGTGATCAAACTAAAAGACGGTCTTGACTCTGATACTGCAAAAAAAATCAATAAAGCCATTAAAGAAAGCGGCATTAAAGTGCAATCTTCTATTCAAGGCGACAAAATTCGTGTGACTGACAAGAAACGTGACACTTTGCAACAAGTGATGGCGTTCTTAAAAGAGCAACAGTTTGGTGTGCCGCTTCAATTTAACAACTTTAAAGATTAAGGCAGCACAACTGCCATTGAGGTCAATATGGCACGTCCAAATCGTCTAAATAAACTGGTCAAAGCAAGCTCTAAATTACCCAAAGGTATTCAAAGTCGTTTGCTCAGTCGAGCTTTTGGTCGTGTCGTGCCCATGGTTGGAACGGCTAAAATCCAATATCAACATGTCAGCCCTGAGCGTGTTGAGGTGAGCATCGCCAATCATAAGGCGATGCAAAACCATATCGGGCAAGTACATGCCTGTGCCATGGCGCTGATCGCAGAAACAGCCACAGGTTTTGTCACAGCAATGAACGTCCCTGATAGCGCCATTGTCCTAATTAAAAGTTTCAAAGTTGATTTTAAACGTCCAACCCAAGGTGGGATGAAAGCCATCGCAACGCTTACACCCGAACAGCAACGACAAATGCAAAGCACAGAAAAAGGTGAAACCTTAGTACAGGTCTTAGTCACCGATGAATCTGGTGAAGCACCGATTCAATGTGAAATGCTTTGGGCGTGGGTGGCAAAATCTGCTCTGAAAAATAAATAAATGTAAATAAAACTTACTTTTAGGTAAGTATAAGTTTTACCAAATTTCAGCAAAATCAAGACTGTTTTTTATTATTTATACGCCGTAATTCCGCTCAATATGCTTGCACGACACAAATATATTGAGCACTTTATGAAAAAAATCATTCCCCTTTCACTCATCAGCCTGGTGGTGTTTTTAACTGCATGTCAAAGTACTATTCCTGCAACGCCAACGACTCCAACACAAACAGCTGAAAGCAATATTCAAACCAGCCAAGCAGCGGAAAATAAGAAAATCGTGATTGATTTTTATGAAGGTGTCTTTCTTAAACATCAGGTTAAGACATATGCTGACCGATATATTGGCAATCAATATATTCAACATAATCCGCATGTACCTGATGGCAAAGCGCCTTTTGTCGATTATTTCATCCAGTATTTTAAACAAAATCCTGAAGCAAAAAACCAGATCAAACGTGCCGCTGCCGAAGGTGATTTGGTCTATTTACATGTGCACTCTACGCAGAATAATCAAGACCGTGGAGAAGCCATTATCGATATCTTCCGTGTTGAAAATGGCAAGATCGTCGAACATTGGGATGTGCAACAAAGCATTCCTGAAACCAGTGCCAACTCAAACACGATGTTCTAATTTCTCAGTCACTATTCATAAAAAAGCCACTCGATTGAGCGGCTTTTTTTTTGCGTCTAACTTTAATTAAGCTTGATCTGCAGCAAATTTAGCTTTTGCATCCGCAGGAATTTGACGCTTAGCACCTTTCACATCGACAGCGACAAATGTAAACACACCTTCGGTTACGCGAATTGGATCTCGTGAGCTGTCATGACTATCCCAAACTTCAATCTGCATTTGGATAGAGGTATTACCCACTTTTAAAATTTTGGTATATACACTGATGACATCCCCGACTTTCACTGGAACGAGGAAGGTCATTTGGTTAATTGAAATCGTTGCACAGCGTCCTTGACTGAAACGCTCTGCGTGAATTGCACCGGCCAAGTCCATTTGTGACACGATCCAACCACCGAAAACATCACCACTCCAGTTGGTGTCTGCAGGCATCGCGATGGTTTGTAGGGAAAGCGTTCCTTCAGGTTTTACATGAGTTTCTGACACTTTAGCTCCTGGCGCTGACATTTATTGAGGTAGATTTAACTGCTGGTTGAGCCATTGTTGTAACTCACCAGCACGCATTGCACCGCTTATTCTAGCAATTTCGTTGGTTTTATTCATCAAAACCAGTGTAGGAATACTACGAACATTAAATGCACCGCTCAATCGAGGGTTTGCTTCGGTATCAATTTTGGCAAAAACCACCTTCGGATTTGATTTTGCAACTTGTGCAAAGTGTGGCGCCATCATCTTACATGGTCCACACCATTCAGCCCATAAATCGATCAGCACAGGTAAATCACTATTGCTAATAAAGTTTGCAAAGTTCTTTTCATTCAACTCGATGGGCGCCAATGGAATCAATGCTTGGTGACATTGACCACATGCAGGTCCAACTTCGAGTTTTTCTTCAGGTACACGGTTTTTTGCACCACATTCAGGACACACAACGATCATTTAGCTGACTCCAACATGTTGATGTAAAAATTCTAATTGGGTTGCCATGGCTTTTTCAAACCATTGCCCATGATAAATATCAAAATGTTGCATTTCCCACTCATAATATTGCACATACGGTGCAATATTGGTCGCAGTTTCTCGGCTTGATTCGATGGGAATCAAACTATCTTCTTTGGCTGCAATAAAAAGTACTGGTATGCTAATTTTACGGACATCCAATATTGGGCGATAACGGATTAACTTAAAAAAGGCCCGAGCCGGAATTTCGCCACTCCAATAAAAATCAGGATTTACAATCGATAAATAGCCCGCATAACTATCTTCAGACTGTAAAAAACACAATCGATGTGGATCGACTACAGGCAAAGTCGTTGGACTCATCCCAACTTTTGAGCCCATATAGTCCTGACTTGATAATTTTAATGCTTTGGGTAATTGCTGTAAGGGATATAATTTTGCACTTTCAGCGCCGTCGACAAATGGGACTTGTACCATCACCGCTTTAATATTTTTAAGCTCTGCCGCCAAACTGAGTACATAACCACCACTCAGCGATGTTCCCCATAATACAATGCGTCTCGAATCAATCGATTTACGCTGCTGTAAATGATCAATCATGGTCCGCCAATCTTCAAGTTGAGCTTTAAGATTCACCAACTCTCTCGGACGCCCTGTACTGCCACCCCAATAGCGATAATCAAACAACACGACAGCATAACCCGCTTGTACAAAGCGCTTGGCATATTGCACTAATTTAAATTGGCGTAATGCAGCCAAACCATGCGCCATGAGAATGACTGCAGGTTTTTCAACAGATTTTGGACGATAAAAGTCAGCAGCTATAACATCTTGTCCGCTTTTGACATACAGTGGTTCGACTGTATAGGCGTGCATACGCGCTCCATTGCGTTATTTTATGGTTGTAATCGCTTATAAAAATTTAAGAACATTCTGCTCAAGTTTGTGCTTAATGCTATCATAAAGCATAAATCTATGAATTAAATTATGGAGTGACTCAATGAGCGAAAATGTTGGTTTTGCAGGTCAAATCGGCCCAGAACATGTAGCGCAAGTGGTTGAAAAAGGCTTTAAATCGATTATCAATAACCGCCCTGACATGGAAGGTGGTCCTGAGCAACCAACCAGTGCTCAAATTGAAGAAGCAGCTCGTAGCGCTGGTTTAGACTATGTTCATCAACCTGTTGTTGCAGGTCAAATTTCTGAGCTAGATGTCCGTAACTTTGCTAATCATTTTAATGAATTGCCAAAGCCAGTGCTCATGTTCTGCCGTACAGGTAATCGCTCAAACAACTTATTCCAGTTGGCAAAACAAATGGATTTGTTGGATGACTAAACCCATCCTCAAGTATGTATTTTGCTGTATTCTGATCTGTAGCAGTATCCCGCTGAGTCACGCTCAAAACGATGTTCAGACTTTAAATACCAAAGTCAGTGTTGCAGGTCAAATGAATGCTGCCAAATTTTCACAGTTGATGCGACAAGGTTTTAAATCTGTGATTGTGAACCTTCCTGATCAAGAAATGGGCAATGCTATTAAGGTGAGTGAATTACGCAATATCGCGGAAAAATCTCAGATCAGTGTGATTTATCAACCCGTAAATAGCGGCAAAATTTCTCAAACAGATATTCTTGAATTCGCTAAATATTATAATGAGCTTCCAAAACCCATTCTGATGATTTGTCGTAGTGGCGCTCGTTCTATTGCGTTATTTCATCAGGCAAAATCTCAAGGATTAATTCATGAATAAACTTTTATTGGTTGTCTGCCTAAGTTTGACATTTGTTGGTTGTAGTTCAATGAATGTGAAGCCAACAGTGGGTGTGAGTGTTGGGACTGCCCTTTAATTTTTAATGACAAGTTCCCATAAAAAACAGCGCCGAGGCGCTGTTTTTTTCAGTTTCAAGATTAAAGTATATGTGACCAAGGCTTGAAAGTAGGACAAGGTGATACTAAATTATTTTGGTTATAAGGGCTCATATCAAATGGTTCCCCTTCTTTAGAATCAAAATCTGTCTTTAAGATACCTAATGGATAATCATATGACATATTATAAGAAACATTCGTATCTTTAGGTTTTACATTAAAGCGTACAACCTGCCAACCTGCATATGATTTAAAATATGTGATATTAAACTTAAACTCGCCATCTGCATTAGTTGTTGCTGTATAGTTATTACCAATATTCGTTAATTTATCACCACTTAGCTTAGTGGCAATTGAATTATCATCTTTTTGAGCAGAACATGAATATTGAACCCTTGACGGTAACTTATAAGCATCTAATCTTGCTTTCTTCTGTGTTAATTCGCTAAGTTCCGTGTTTGCAATTTGGATACGACCAGGTAAAAGGTCTAATTCATTTTGCTCAGTTAATGTAAAATTCTCAGCATCGTTTAGTTTCTTGTATTCGAGAGCTGACTTTCTAGAGTTTAAACCGCTAATTTCTGTATTTTTAGTAGAAATATTTGTTGTTAATTGTGCCTTATCTGCTGCTAGCTCAGCTTCAAACTCTTCAGCCAAAGCAAAGTGACCAGATTCTTTTTTAACAACTTGCATATTAATCGTAAATGCAGTGTCCTTAATTGGATTACCATCTGAATCTACGACTCGTACAGACATCTGTTCTTGATAATCTAATTGCCCAATAGCAGCAAGCTTATTCGTTCGACCAAAGGTAATATTAGGTTTGACTTGGCTACCTTCTGAATCAGTTACAGTAATTGGGTATGCTTGAGTAAACACTACATCATTTACATCCGTTACTGTTGCTTCAACTGTTATATGATTGTCAAGTAAAAAATTACGTTGCTGGTCCGTCAAATTAGAAGGAATTGCGATTTCAAACTGTGCGATACCCAAATTATTTGTTGTAACTTTGTCATTAGTTAAAATTACAAAGTTGTTTTTAGCGTCTAGAACTTTTAAATTTACTTCCTGGTTCGGTATTACTGCACCATTCAAATTAATAACTTGAGCTTCAATAATGACATTATCACCTTTTACATTAGCTATTTTTTTATTCGAATTAAGGCGTAAATTATATTGAGGTAAAGCTTCCTCAGTATCATTATTTGCTAATTTAAGATTAATACTATGTATTAACTGATTTTTATCAGCAGTGGTATAAATTGCAGATATATTTACGCCATTAGAAATAAGGTCATTAATAACTGTATTACTTAAAGGCTTTTTCAAACTCAAATTATAAGTAGCATATCCATTGGCATCAGTGCTTTTTACAGCTATCTCTTTATTTGTTAAACCATTATTTCTAGCAGCTTGATCTAAGAATAAAGTAACTTCTTTTCCTGATATGCCTCCACCGTTATTATCTGTAAGACGGACAGTTACTTCAAAATCACCACCATTTGGATTTAACGTAGACTCTGCTGAAGAAATTTCTATGATAGGTTGTTCTTCAACTATTTCCTCATCTGGTTCGATTACAGGTTTTTCAGGATTGTTAGCGGCAGTGTAAAAATGACCCCCTAATGGCATTTAAAAACTGACCCCCTTGGTTAATATAGCGGTCATTTTGGACTGCTCAACATGTTAACTTTGGAGCAAGCAGTGACAATCCAAATACTTCATCAACAAGGTAAATCTATTAAAGCCATTAGTCGTGAACTGGGGCTATCCAGAAATACCGTACGTAAATATTTACGGCAAAACACCACACCTCAGTATCAGCGTATACAGCCTAGAATAAGTATCCTTGACCCATATAAACCCTATTTACTCCAACGTGTAAACGCAGCTCATCCTGAATGGATTCCTGCTGTCGTGCTCTACCAGGAAATTTTAAGGTTGGGATATCCAGGAAAGATCAGGATCTTGAGGGAATATCTTGCAACATTAAAACCAGTTGCTCAACCGGAACCGATCATTCGTTTTGAAACCCAACCTGGCCAACAAATGCAAGTGGATTTCACCACGATTCGACGTAACAACACGACTTTAAAAGCTTTTGTCGCAACATTAGGGTATTCCAGAGCGACTTTCGTGAAATTTTATGATCATGAACGTACCGATGCATGGATCGATGGTCTAGAAAATGCATTTCAGTTCTTTGCAGGAGTACCTCAGGAAATCC